>PWHU01000063.1 GCA_003555395.1 Thermoplasmata archaeon | reverse complement strand
TTCTGGTCAGAATTTCTCATGATATTCAAAATTCTAACCGCTCGTCAATCGCAGATTGACTCACGAACCCAAGGGTTCTCATCCCCTCACACGAACTTCGTTCATGCCCGATCGGGGATTCGAACCCCGGTAGAAGGCTCCGCAAGCCTCCATGATATCCAAACTACATCAATCGGGCGTAAGTTGCGATCCTATAAACAAGTAGTATTAATATTATTTTTCTTTCTCGTATCGTTTTCTGACCTCTTCGTAGACTTCGTTCAGAGGTACGTCGTTCTTTTCAGCTATCTTCCTGCAGCTCTCATATTCGGGACTGACAATCTCCTGTTCAGGAACGACCTTCACTCTTGCCTCACCCCATCTCGTATCCACGGTTTCGATCTTCCTTTTGCTTACCACTCTTCTAACGTCCTCTATCCTGAGTCCTAGGGTCGAGGTCTCTTTCATAATTGTATCTATCACGTCTTGGATAGAACTTTTTTTGCTTATGACGGTGACTTCCCAACCAGTTCTACCCTTTTTTCCAGTAGCCGGTACGGAATAAACGTCCAAAGCGGACTCTCTTATCTTTTCCAGGGCATAACTCAAGATCTCTGGAGTCATATCGTCTACATAGAACTGTAATTTATTGACTTCTTCTCCAACGTTGCTTTTTTCACCTAAGAATATACGCAGTACGTTCGGTTCTTCCATCTCTCTGCTGCCGAAGCCCACACCCACTTTATCTAGAGTCAAATCGGGTGGTTTTTCCTGCTTAGTTAGAACGTTGAGAAGTACCGCTCCAGTAGGAGTCACCAACTCGCCTTCTTTTTGGCTGAAATCGACTTTCCATCCTTCCAATAATCTCTTAGTAGCGGGAACTGGTACGGGCAGCTTTCCATGCTCACATACCGTATAGCCGCTGCCCAGCGTGACCTTGGACGAGTAAGCTTCTTCTATGCCGAGGTCATGGAAAAGAGCGACGCTTCCAACGATATCGATGATAGAATCCACCATACCCACTTCGTGCAGCTCTAGATCCTCTAAAGGTTCGTTATGTATCTCGCTTTCTATCTCTCCTAGAGTTCTAAAAGCTTCGATACTCAGCTCCTTGATTTTTTCCTCCAACCCGGAGCTATCGATCATCTCCAAGATCTCAGATAATTTTCTATGTGGTTGATCCTTGTATCTTATCTTTACCCTTTTTCCTTCTACCACCTGCTGCTTGTCCTCTATCTCTACGTGCACTTTTTCCAGTCCGAGTTCGTTGATGACGTCATCAAGAAGCTTCACGTCTGCTCCAAGATCTATCAGACTGCCCAGCAGCATGTCGCCGCTTATTCCAGAGCTGATTTCAAAATATGCGGTTCGTTTCATGCTTGATCATCTCACAACATAATATGATGAACGAAGGCTGCGGCCCCGTACCCGTTATCTATGTTTACCACAGCTAAACCCGTGGCACAGCTGTTCAACATGGTCTCCAATGCGGATCTTCCCTCTCTAGCGGTACCGTACCCAACACTGGTAGGTATACCTATCACGGGAGTACCGATAAGACCGGCTATTATACCGGGAAGTGTTCCGTCCATGCCGGCAGCTACTATCACCGCGTCGGCCTTTCTCAATTTTCCTATGTGGGGTAGCAAACGATGTATACCCGCGACTCCGACGTCGTACAACCTTTCCACTGAATACCCCATCTCTTCCAGCGTGATGGCTCCTTCTTCAGCCACCGGTACGTCGCTCGACCCACCGGTAACCACTACCACTTTTCCTTCCACGTCCAATTCAACGTTACCCACTATTATGATGCGGCCTTTCTCTTTATACTCAGCGTCATCTCTCACCGACCTGACCACTTCGAAATCCTCTTCAGTAGCTCTTGTAAAAAGGCGGTCCCCGACTTTGGCGATGTTCTTCAAATGCTCCTCGGACTTTCCGGGGCAGAAGACCGCTTCCGGTAGACCTTTTCTCACTTCTCTAAAAGTGTCCACTTTGGTCTCTCCGAAGTCAGTGTAAGGTAGGTCTAGAATCTTTTCTCTCGCCTTCTGCGCGGATATATTCCCGTCTTTGATATCTTCCAATAACTTTTCCAATTCATCCATCTTATCTTCGCTCCTCCTTAGAAATCGATCCTGTTCTGTAGCCTTCTAAGTCTAAAAATATTCTATCATAACCTTCGTTTTTTAACCATTTTATTACCTTATCTCTGTTTTTTATTATCTTTTTCATATATCGAGGCCAAACTTCTATCCTTGCCGTTTCTTCGAAATCTCTCACCCGCAGTTGTTCGATCCCTAGATCGAAAAGCTTGTTCTCCACCCTTTCCACTCTTTTAAGACGCTCCTCGGTGAGTTCACGTCCGGCCGGAAACCTACTCGCTAGACATGCGAAAGACGGCCGGTCCCATACTTCCCTTCCTCTCCATCTGAGTATATCTCTCACCTCTTCTTCTTCGATACCGCTCTCAAGAAGGGGAGCTCTCGCATATTTCTTCACCGCTTTCAGGCCGGGCCTGTGCCCCTCGGCCTCGGTGGCGTTGGTTCCTTCTAAGATGGTACCGTCTCCCTCTATACTCTGGAACAATTCTTTTTTACAGTGATAGCACCTGTCAGGTGGATTTTCTTTCATTTTCTGGTTAGATAATTTTGAAGTCCTTACCGTTCTATACTCTGCACCTAACTCTTCAGCTCTTCTTTTTGCTTCTTCTATCTCTCTTTTGGGATACATCACGTCGTCTATTATCACGGCCTCTACTTCATCTAATGCCGTTAGTGCGGAATCTAATACAAGAGTGCTGTCCTTCCCGCCGGAATAAGCGACCAAAGCGCTTTTTATCGCATTCTCTTCGTACCAGTCCAACAGATCTTTCCATCTCCGTTTTATATTGCCTTCGTCCATATGTTCCACAACACCCGTGGGATTATAAAAATTGATTGCTTTTGATAGGGCTCAATCCAGAGGCCATCTTTCCACTTCTAGACTGTCTGATGTTGGATAGATCTCTATACCGTAACACTTCTCGTCGAGACTCTCATGTATATGATTAAGGAGATGTAAAGAACACTCGATCCTATCTTTTTTTCCATCATACCACATCAATTCTTCTGAGACATCGAAGATATTTCGTAGTTCCTCCGCCACCTTCTTCCCGTTTTCTGTCTCTATCATCCCCCTTATTATGGTGCCTTCGTCGGTTATAACGTCCTCTTCTTTCGCTGTATTTTTTGCCCTTCTCTTGATCCTGTTGGTAAGCTGCACACCGTCTTTGAAAGCTAATGAGCAGTAATGGGCCGAGGTCTCAATATCTTCTTCCAGAAGTTCCAATGCCATCTCCTGGCTTCCTTTCACCGCGCTGGAGATATCGCTCTTGTGTTCGTACCCTCTACTCTTCAGCGCTTCAGTGTTGGTCGAAGAGAATTCGAGTTCGTTCAGATTGACGAAGTCTACTAGCTTTCCTACCTCATTTAACAGGTGTAAGGTCTCCTCCTTTTTGCCTGGAATACACGGGATCTCTATCCCCGTATCTATGTCCATCTCTTCTTTTATCTTTTTTAATAGAGCCGGAAAGTCAGTTTTTTCTATACGGTTCCAATTCTTTAAGTGAGGGTGAAACCTGATCTCGTCCAAACCGGATCCGTATGCTCTCTTTATACGCTCAAGATCGCTGGTTTGAGTATACAGGTGGATATGATGATCGTTACCGAACTCGCTTTTCAGCATCTCGATATATTCGAACGTTCTTTCAGCC
>PWHU01000087.1 GCA_003555395.1 Thermoplasmata archaeon | reverse complement strand
GAAAGCTTCTACATCCAGGTCTTCCTCGAACGAGCCTTCAGCAGATAATCTTATTCTGATCGTTTGGAAATCCAAATCCACTTTGATAGATCTGGGCTCGATATTCAGAGTAAGAGAACTCTCGTTATTTACTATTGTAGTTGCTAAAGCTGAAACATTTTCGAAATTTTTTGATTTGTTCTGATATCCTTCCATATGATGCTCGATCGTGAGTTCGCCTAAATCTTCATCTACTTCTATCTCCACTTGCTCCTCTCCCTGCTGCCACCCGGCAACGACCATCGTCACCGCCAGCATCGCTACTACCAGAATCACCATCAACCTGACCTTCCCTTCTTCCGACATCTGCATCTTTTCTTACCCCGTTATAACTAATAGGGCAACACACATATATATCCTAAGGAGTAAAATATTAATAAACTTTAAATAGTTGATTTCTGGCTTAAATAGCCAGTACAGAGAGTCTAGTCTCGTTCATCCTCATACTCATATTCGAAGGAAAAACTGACGCCGCTATCGTTTTCGACATGCTGACCGTCCGCCTCTCCATCTTTTTCCTGTTCTTGAACCTTGTCCGAAGGGGTCTCTTCCTGTATATCCTTCAATCTCAGGATCTCAACATCTCGGTCTTTCAGTAGTTTCTTCATGCCGGGGATGTGTCCGTCGCCTACTACCGCCACCACGGTCCCGAACCTGTCTTCCAATTCTTTCAAGTTCTTCGCCATAAAATCGTTTCTTTCGTCTATCAGTATCCTTTTCACGGCGGGCATCTCGATGGCCATCATGCCGTTTTGATCCAATTCTCCAGACTGGTATCT
Source organism: Thermoplasmata archaeon (assembly GCA_003555395.1). Lineage (GTDB taxonomy): Archaea > Thermoplasmatota > Thermoplasmata > Halarchaeoplasmatales > Halarchaeoplasmataceae > Natronoplasma. Next base: position 15,196 of record PWHU01000087.1, on the reverse strand, counting down.
ATCGATCTCCTTCTCCACTCTCTCTTTACTGATGAAAAGTCCTACCAACGCGCCAAAAAAGAGCGTGACTTTCTCTTTAAAGCTCATCTCGTCCATCAATCTGCTCAAAAAATTCTGCGCCGGCATGTCTATGAAAGCGATAGCCGCTCCTATATTTTTTGCAGTCTCCACCGCCGTCAACATCTCTCCCCCTATATCGACTCCGAACTTCTCGGCTATGCGCTGTTGGACCTTGTGAAGTAATCGATAGATCATGGGAACGTCCTTATCTATCTTCCTCTCTTCGCTTTTCAAAGCCTCGTACCTGACCCTGTCCAATTCTACCGCCACTACATCAGGTGCTCTAGCTATGATCTCCTCTTCTATCCTGTCCGAGATATCCAACACGTGGGCCGACCCGATTAACGTGATCATCAATGGCTCAATTCCAGCATACCGTATTAAAAAGTATTGATGTTTCAATCCTGGTCGGAATACAGTTTTTTGATCAATATCTTCTTTTTCTCGGTAAAATCTTGTTTATCGTAAAAGTCTATAGCTCTCTTATTCTCGGACAATACTTCTAACCGGACTATATCCACGCCCTCGGCCTTGGCATTTTTTCTCTCGTTTTCCATCAGTTCTTTTCCTATACCTTCGCCGAAATGATCCGGATGTACCGCTAATGTGAATATCTCCCTGATCTTTTTTGAGCTCACCACTCCTTCGAACGTAGTAGAATGTAAAAATCCTACCAATCTACCATCATCATCATCATCATCTACCGCTACTATCATCCGATCGTTCACGAACCTATCTTGAAGGAACTTACGGAGCGACTCGTCGTCGTAACTTATACCAGCATCCTCCCAAACAGGTCCCATCGATCCTCTTTTCAGCTCGAGGACGGCTTCTATGTCTTCTACTTCCACTTTGCGTATTTTCAAGTTCACACATACATGATAAAAGTGGAAATATTAGGTTTTACCGGAACCATGATATCAAGGCACTGAAACAATCCATTTGTGAACTACCCACACCCAAGGGTGTGGGCTTCCATGCTCATCCAGGGTTCTAGCCCGGAATCATCCATGGTTCGGGCCAGCTCATCTGTGGCCCCCGCCAGTTTTTGGCTTCTCTCTAACGCCTCACTGGACTTATTCTCCAAATAGGAACTTGCCTTCCTTTCGGAATTTTGGAAAAATTCCGAGGACCGCAGGATTTTTCGTGAAAATTCCTGCTGGGTCTGGAGGATCCTAACACAGGAATTAAACTCTCTATCGTAATTTTGCCCACAGTTAGTACACTCCACTCTTCTACCAGTCGACTTCACTTTCTCGCCACAGCAGTAACTTCGATTAGACGTATTCCATTCGTTGAAACGGATAGATATAGTACCTCTCTCTCTGCATTTTTCAACTATCTGGTATCCCAGTCTGCCGAAGGTCCAGTTCTGCAAGACTTTTCTACCTATCTTGTCACCGTTGCCTTTGAACTTCCTGTACCTGATTTCCTGCGGATCTCCGACTATCACTATCTCACCATCTGTATGCTCAGCGAATTCTTTCGCCAACTTCCTATCGTAGTCCTTTGTAAGGTTGCTTCTTCTTTTCCTGAGTTTCTTGAGTGCTTCGTACTTTTCTAATCTACGCGAGTGAGCTATGCGGTCGTTCAATTCCTTTATTTCTGCTAATTTATCTGTCTTACGGATAGAGAAATTCTTCCGAGTCCACGGTAGCTTCACGGAAGCTAGACCCCGTAGGACTCCCAAGTCAACTCCTCTGATCCAATCGACAGATCGAGTTTTAATATCATATTCATAGGTTACATGAACCATATACTTGCATCCTCTTTCAGGGTGATGCACTAACTCAAAGGAACATATTTTATCTGCTTTTTTCAACTTCTTTTTATGATATTCGCCTGGATTTAATAATATAACGATCCTCTCGCCCTTTTTTAACGTTGATATCCTGATCACAGAATCCGTCAAAGCTAAGTCTGCCTCTTCAAGTGAACCTGTCCTGTAATCAAACCTTACCGGTATCTTTTTCTGTTTACTTCTTTTCGAGGTAAATGGTTTTGATGGCTCTCTCTCTTTCAATTTCTTGTACCACTTTGTCCCCTCCTTGGCTTTCTCCAATTTCCGCTCCCACTCTTTATGACTTTCCTTGTCCTGCTCACGCGTCCACAATGCTTTGTCCCTTGCCTGCTGGACGAAGCCAGCAGACAATTTTGTTTTTTCCTGCACCTCAGATTCATATGGACTGCAGTCGCTCTTGTTTTCCAATTCATTTTCATCTATTATTTTATACCACTCTCTCACCGCATAAGTCAATCTGGCAGTCAGATTATCCTGATGAGATATCTTCTTCTTCGTCGTTTCGTGATGGATGGGTATCTTTACCGTTCTGGTTACTTTCATCTTGATCCTAAATACGATCCATCCCAATAATACATTTATAGGGGAGGGGGTGCGGTGAAAGTAGAGATCGCCAATTGGTAACACCTGAAAGTGGATTCATCCCATGATCAATCTAGAGGAACAAGTTCCTCCTCTCCTTCGGAAATCCTATGGATTTCCTGCGGATTTCATGGGTTTTCTGGTACTATCCGTAGTGAGGTAATAATAGCGCGACGCACCCCTAGGTATTTCTTGCATTGAGGGAGAATGAATACGAGTATTACGTTCTATTACTGGAAAATATTTAAACCTTCCCATCTTTACAATATTGAAGATGTGAAGAACGAATTAGAATTCTAAATACCTAGGGGTCCGACGGGCCTCGATAGATATAATTTTATAATAATATAAAATACTGATGAATATAGGATTTGATACCTGAAAATACCTCATTACAGATGGTACCAGTTTTCTGCCACATAATTTAATAAAGCACCTTTCCTATCGCCATCTATGGACAAGGAGATCATCCCCTCCATATCGGTCATAGATAAAAGGCCCGTGATCGTAGAAAACGAGAGATACAGACCTTACACCAATGACGGGATCGAGCTAGACCTATGGCAGGTTTTGAGTGAACTCAACGAATACGACAAAGTCCATCTTTTGGATATCAGTGGTATCGAATCCAATAGGCCCCAGACGGAGGTTATAAGGAAGATCAGTACAAGGAAACGGGTGTGGGCCGATATAGGGGCGAGGGGGCCCGAAGAGATAACCGATTGTTTCATAGCAGGCGCAGATAAAGCGATAATATCGACAAAAACTATACGTTCAAAAGATAGCATCAAAGAGGCCGTAGGATTGAGCGACGAGTTGATATTGTCCATAGATCATAAAGACGGCATGATTTCGCCGTCGGAGCAGATAAGGAACATGAGTATAAAACGCGTAGCCGACTTCGCTTTGGATGAAGGGATAGATAAGATCATCTTCACCGCCTTAGGGGATAAGCGGTTCGAAGAAAGACACCTTAGATCTCTTCCCCACGGCGATTACGAATTATACGTTGGCGGGATCTCCCCAAAAAGAGCCGAGTATTTAGACCATGAAAATCTGCAGGGCTTTATTTTTACGCTCAGGGAGGTGACAGGATCTCAGAAGAATTGAAGAATGTTTTAGCGTTTCTATTCCAAAGAGGAGGAAAAGAGATCAGCAGGGATGATTTTATATATACCCAATCCGCCGATCTGGATTGGTATTCTTCCGACTACGCTAAGCGAGTCTTTGAAAGAGCCTTAGAACTCGGTCTTGTAGAAGTTGAAGACGATTCCGTTAAGCCGAGATTCGACTTCAAGAGTATAGATATACCCATGGATTTTGAGCCTCCAAAAGATCTGCTTGATAAGGGAGAAAAAAGGGACGTTTTTCAAGAATTGTTGGACCAGATATCGAAGAAAAGTGAGCTCTCTAGACAGGAGATCATATCTCTCGCCAACAATAAACAGGACGAGATGAACATAGAGGTAAGAACCGCTCTTCTAGTGGTCGCCCAAGAGAAAAAAATAGAGATTGACGGTAGAGAAGATTATGTCGATCTTATCTCCAAAGATATCAGAGGTACTGATGAAGAGTGACTAAAAGAAATCTAGCATCTCAGAGTTATAGCTACGTCGAGGGCTTTAGCCCCATTCTCTAGAGCGGCAACGGGATTCAGATCGATTTCATTGATATCTTTAACGCTATAGACGAGATATCCTACCTTGGTTATCATCTCGGCCAGCGCATCCAGATCTCTACATCTTTGTCCTCTAGCGCCTACCAGCAGAGGAAATGAATCTATATCGGAGATCATTTCATATGCCTCTTCTAGGTCCAAAGGAGCTACACGGAATTCGACGTCTTCGAATATCTCCACGTATATTCCGCCGAGGCCGAACATGACCACAGGCCCGAATGTCGGATCGACCATACCCCCTATAACAACTTCCTTACCCCCTTCGATCATCTTTGAAACCGTTATACCTCTTATGTTCGCATCCGGCTTTCTCGCTCTCACCCTCGAATGGATAGCCTGATAGGCGTCTTTAAGCTCTTCTTCGTCTTCTATACCTGTCACCACACCCCCGACGTCCATCTTGTGCACTATATCTTCCGAATCGACTTTCAATACCAAGGGATAACCTATCTCTTCAGATGCAGCTATACAAGCATGGAGGTCCTTGACCACTTTTCCTTCCGCGATTGGGATCCGTGCGGCCCTCAAAACTTCTCGTGACTCGCTCTCCAAAAGCTGGTATCTTCCCTTGCCTTTTACACTCTTTACTATATCGTTAATCCTCTCTATGTCCATTCTCCACGTTCCCTTGAAATCCGATACTTTCAGCGGATCGTTAGTGTTTATGCTCATAAAAACCTCTCTCATATGAAGCGCATACGCAGTTGATATTCGTTATATTTTCTTTTCTTCTCTACATCGTATCCCATCTTTTCGAACCCCCTGAGCATCTTTTTATTATCAGCCAAGACTTCTGCGGTAAACCCGTACAACCCCTTGTTCTTTGCTATCATGGTTATGTGCTCCAGCAGGGCCGTACCTATACCTCGAGCTTGATATTCGTCCCTTACCATCACAGAAACTTCCGCAACGTTCTGCCCTTCTTTGATCCTATAATCTGCTTCACCGACCATCCTGTCCGGTCCTTCGATTTCAGGGTCTATCACCACTATAGCCATCTCTTTCTTATAATTTATCTGCACGAAGTCCTGCCTTCTTTCATGCGGCATGTCTTTACGGGTGCTCATGAACCGCTTATATCGACTTTCGTCAGATAGCGAGTAAAACAGATCTTTCAGCAGCTCGTCGTCAGTAGGCTTCATCGGTCTGAAAAGGTATTCTTTCCCCTCTATCTCTTTATACTCCTCGTATTCGTCGGGATACCTTCCTCCTTCGCCGATCACCAACATCTGCTCTCTATAAACAAGGTTGTGCTCCTTCGCTTCTTTCAGCAGCTCATCTCTGAATCTAGGGTGTGCTATGTTGATCAACTCCATGGCTCGCTCCCTTATGTTTTTACCTTTGAGGTAAGCTACGCCATATTCAGTGACGACATATTCTACGTCTCCTCTAGTGGTCACCACCCCGGCACCTTCGTCTAAAGCGGGCACTATCCTGGAGACTTCGCCATTTTGAGCCGTAGAGGATAGAGCGATTATGGATTTGCCGTCTTTGGCGTAACCGGCCCCCCGCATGAAGTCCGCGTGACCACCTATACCGCTGTAGAAACTGTACCCTAAAGAATCCGCGCACACCTGACCGGTAAGATCCACCTGTAAAGCCGTATTGATTGCGGTCATCTTATAGTTCTTAGCGATGGTAAATGGATCGTTGGTATAGTCGGTAGGATGGAGTTCTATCTCGGGATTATCGTCGACAAAATCATAAAGTTCTCTAGTCCCCATCAGAAAGGAAGCTATGTTCTTACCGGGGTTTATACTCTTCTTCTTGTTAGTTATAGTACCGTTCTGTATCAGTTCAGCAAGATCCTCGGACAGCATCTCCGTGTGTACACCAAGGTTCTCTTTTTCGTCTAGATGGGATAATAATGCGTTTGGGATCTCACCATAACCTACTTGAAGCGTAGCGCCGTCCTCTATCAGAGGGCTAACATTACCAGCTATCTTTTCTGCCTTATCAGTAGGTACTATCGGATCGAATTCTAAAAGCTCCTCTTCATGATGGATAAGATGATCTACATCGTTCACGTGGATGAAGGCGTCTCCGTGTACTCTAGGCATCTCCGGGTTGACCTGTGCGATCACCATCTTAGAATTCTGTACCGCCGCTCGTATTATGTCTACAGCGATGCCGAAGCTCATCCAGCCGTGTTTATCCGGGGGTGAAACTTGGACCAAAGAAGCATCTAGAGGTATTCTGCCGGTATTGAAAAGCTTAGGGATATCTCTCATGAATATAGGTGTATAATCGGCTCTACCTTCTGCAACCGCGTCTCTAGTATTGTCGTCTACAAAAAATGCGTTATGCCTGAAACGATTTTTGAATTTGTCTTCAGTGTAAGGCGCTACCCCGAGGGTTTGGATATGAAATATTTCAGTATCGTAAAACTGGTCGGCCAGCTGCGTCAATTCCTTTACAAGATACTGCGGTTCGGATGCACCGGAGCCAACGAAAACTCTGTCCCCTCTACCTATATTTTTCAGAGCCGTCTCGGCATCTTCATACTCAACATCATAACTCATGATATATCAAACCGCTACTTCAAAGCTCTATGTTGAGCCTTGGACATACTTCTTCTCTTATCTTGTCTATCTTGAAGTCGTCTTCTATGGTCGTAATGGTCTCCATAGCCTCTATACGTTTCGCCGCCTCGTACGTGTCGATCGGAACGGAGATCAAAGGTATATTAGCTCTATCGGCCCGAGAAATTATGTTGCTCGGCGGTATTATATCGTTGGTCAAGATTATACCTGATGTCCCTTCTTCTAAAGAAGCGAGGACAACATCGGTTCTGTCTCCTCCCGTGACCATCAATTTTCTTTTTTCCTGGAAGGCTGGATTCCTCACCATCTCGTCTGCGCTCAAAGCACCGACTAACACATTTTCCACTATGTTGTCCAATCCGTCCTCTCCTGCAACGACCTTCCCGAATAGCATGTCGTTTATGAATCTCATCCTGGTAAGATCCAAGCTGGATATCTCCGGGACCACGCCTAGTACGTCCAATCCAAGAGATTCGACTTCGCTAACGACGAAATCTTCCATCTCTTCGACGGATTCTGCCTTGTTTAGCACCACGCCTCTAACTTCCGTGCCGTTCTTCTCGAAGTAGCGGGAAGCGGTGGTGAGTTTATCTACGACGTCGGTTCCCGTTCCCGAGCTTACTAACAGAACTTCGGAATCGATCACACTTGAAAGAGACATAGGGTCTAATCCGATAGAGGAACCGAAACCCCAATGTTCGCCGGTTTCGATGATAACGCCGTCCCTTCCTTTCGAAAGCTCTTCAACGCTTTCCTTTATCTTATCCCCTATAGTCGTTTCGTCATAGGCGTACTTGATCTTCGAATGATCAAAACCTATACAGAATTTTTCATAATCGGTATCTAAATTCAATACATTTTTGAAAAGTTTAGCATCGTAATCTATCAACCTTTTTTTCTTATATATCGGTCTATCACCAAATGGTTTGAAGTAATTCAAAGAGCGGTCGGTAGAAAGAGCTATGCCTAAACCGATAGTGGTCTTGCCTGCATCTTTTTCCGTTGAGGATATGATAATATTCTTCATTTTTTAGATCACCTTCTTTTGAGATTTATAGCAACATCTACTGCTTTACAACCTTCTCCCTGGTCAAAAGCCTTGATCGGATTGAGGTCCATCTCGGCTATCTCGTCCACCTCATTCATCAAATATGATATCTTATATATAACATCTGCCAATGCACCTAGATCTTTTCTTGACTCTCCCCTGGCACCGACCAATACGGGAAATGCGTTGATCTCTCCCATCATCCTTCTAGCCTCTTTTATGCCTATAGGCGCCACTCTGAATTCCACGTCTTCTAAGATCTCGACGTAAACCCCGCCGAGTCCGAACATCACTAGAGGCCCGAAAGTATTATCCCTTGTGCCACCTATGATCGTCTCTTCGCCGCCCTGGAGCATCTTCGCCACCGATATACCTTTGATGTGTGCATCCGGGTATTTTTTCCTCACGTTGGAAAGTATGGCCTGGTAAGCGTCGACCACCTCTTTTTCATTTTCTAGGTTCAAGGCCAAGCCGCCGGCGTCGGATTTATGTATTATATCTTCGGAAACTATCTTTAGCACCACGGGATAGCCGATTCTTTCTGCCGTCTCGACGGCACCTTCCAAAGAGGTCACGACTTCACCTTCCGCCATGGGTATTCCCGCCATGTCTAAGATTTCCCTCGCCTCGTCCTCACGAAGGGTCAGCCTATCTCTTTCTCTTATCTGCTTCAACCTATTCCTTATCTTTTCCAAGGGTATGTCCGGTTCAGGTATCTCTTCTTTATTTTTCATCCTCTCCAAGTACCTTTTTTTCTGATAGAGTGCCCCCAAAGCGGAAACGCATTCGTACGTATCGGTAAAAGCGGGGATATCGTGTTTCCTCAACCATTGAACACATTCGTCGGCTTCCTTTCCTCCTACGAAGGTGAAAACAGAGGTCTTTTCATCGCCATATTCTTCATAAACTTCCTTGATGGCTTTTGCCCCACCCCATGCATCGCCTCCTCCCGCTTCGCAGTACAGACCTACCACCGAGCCGATCTCTTCGCTTTCATAGGCGCGCCTCAAAGATTTTTCATACTCTTCTTTACCTGCCTGGCCGGTTATGTCTACGGGATTTTTTGTGGAACCGAAGGAAGGGATCGCGTCCTCAAAAGTTTCCTTCAAGTGAGTTTGATCATCCAGTAATTTAACATCGTACTTTTCTGCCGCATCGGCACTCAAAACTCCTATGCCCCCGCCGTTGGTCACCACTACGGTGTTTTCATTCTTAGGCAAAGGTGAATTTGAGAAGGCCCTAGACCAGTTGAAAGCTTCCCTCAGATTTTCGGCTCTCAGAACACCGCACTGCTTGAAGGCAGAAGAAAAGATACGATCGCTTCCCGCAAGAGAACCTGTATGAGAAGCTACGGCGGTTGCACCTTTCTCAGAGCGACCCGATTTTAGCACTATTACTGTCTTGTCTTCCTGCAGGGTTTCTACGGTTTCCATGAATTCCCTGCCGTTTTCCAGCCCTTCCATGTAGACCAAAATAACCTCGCTCTCTCCGTCTTCACTGAAATACTCTACTAGATCGACGTCGTCGATATCGGCCTTGTTCCCTATACTGACTATTGCTGAAAGACCCAGGTACTGCTGGGCGGTTTTGCCTATAAGCGCGATACCTAGAGCGCCGCTCTGGGATAAAAGAGCTATGCTCCCTTTCTCTATATCGGAAGGCCCGAAAGTTGCGTTGAGATCAGATTTTGCGGAATATATGCCAAAAACATTGGGACCTAAAACTCTCATACCGTATTTCTTTGCTTCTTCCACCAGATCTCTTTCTTCTTCGACTTTACCCACTTCAGCAAATCCAGAGGATATAACTATGATATGTTTAACACCTTTCTCTCCGCACTGGTGGACAGCTTCCTTGACGAGCTTTGCAGGCACGACTATCACCGCTAAATCTATAGGTTCTGGCAGTTCTTCGATAGATTCATGGAGTTCCATGCCTAGAACTTCGCCGCCCTTGGGATTAACAGGATAAACATCACCCTCGTATTCGGATTCAAGTATGTTAGAGAGGAGTTTATAGCCCACTTTTCCCTTCTTTCTTGACGCTCCGATCACCGCTATATTTCGAGGGTCGAACAGCCGTTCAAGATCATTTTGTTCTCGTTTAGCGCCCATCGGTCTCAGGAGAATAAAGAGTCCTTATTATTGTTTTGGGAAATCCGTGAGATAGGCCGATTCTTATCCAGCACCGCCCGTACAAAAGATTTTTAATAAAGTTCCCTTCCTCTACCCTATTGTCACACATGGCGAAGAGAAGGAAAAAAGAGGAGAAAGAAGAAGAAACGGACTTCGAGATGCCCGAGTTCGATCGGGAAAAATATATGAGAGACCAGATCGCTGAAGGTAAGACCACCCTTATCAGCGTAGCAGTAGCTCCCGCCTTTGCGGTCGTTAGTTTCTTAGTCTTCGATATCACTGGCGAATGGGCAGTCGGTCTATTAGCGGGTATGCTCGGACTCGCCTTCTTGAAACCTATCTACCAGATTTTAAAGATGGATATCAGTGAGATGGGCACTAAAGGATGGTTAAAAAATTTCGGCGTGTATTTTATGACACTTTTAGCTGTTTGGATCCTACTGATGAATCCTCCTTTCGGTGATTATGCCGATCCGCGTGTAAACGAGATAGAGGTATGGCTTTTGGATGACGAAGGCGAACTGGTGGACCAGGACAATATCACTATGGGTGCGGAATACAACGTTACCTTCAGGGCGAAGATCACGTCCAATACGGAAATAAAAGAAGAGAGCGTTCACATAACTTTTGACGAAGGTGAACGCATACGGATGAACAAAGACGAAGGCCACTATTACACCATGACCTATGAAGGTGTGATAGCACGGCGCGAACCTTACAGTCTAAGGCTGGAGATGGAAGATATAAGCGGGAATTCCAACACGGTCCTTCAGGACGTATACATACCTCCGCAGGAAGAATAGGTGATGATTTACTACTTTTCGATAGGGGTGTCACAATAGGGACATTTTTCCTCGTCCTCTGTTATAAGGAAACCACATTCTTTACATTCATAAAATAGATCATCATCAAAAGAAGAAAGGCTTACCTCATCTAATTCAACACCGCAGTGAGGACACTCGTCTTTTCCCTCTTGAACCGCTCCTCCACATTCGGAACATTTTTCTGCCGATACGGGATCTTCAGCAGGACCTTGTACGGCCGCAATATCTTTTTCAGGTATTTCTTGGTCCGAGCCGGCCTCTTCCGTCATCTCCTCCTCTTCGACTTCGTCCGTAAACGGCTCTTCGACTTCTTCTTCCTCCATATCCCATCCTTCTTCTATCTCAGATCCCAAGATGTTTCCACACGCATAGCATCTTTCTTCGTCGGCGCCCACTTCGTTTCCGCAGACCGAACACTCTATAACTTCTTCCTCTTTAGTGTCTTCCTCGTCCGCATATCCCTCTTCATCTGTATATTCACTCCTATCTTCTTCAGTTTCTAAGAATACACCACTTTCATCCGTTTCTTCGAGTCTCGATGTATCTTCTTGCCTATCAGGCTCGACAAACTCAGCATCATCTTCTCTTTCTACTTGGTGTGATTCGTCGCTTATAAATCTTGAAGTATCAGTTACTCCTTGTCGTCCATCTTTGGGTTCAGCTTCTCCTCCCTGCACGGCTTCAAAGAAGCTTTCTCCTCCAACTATCTCCGGTTCCTTTTCCTTCTCAGCTTTAGAGAATGGGAAGGAAGAACTTGTAGGATAACGTTCCTCTCTCTTTTTCCTCCTCCAAAACAGGACCGCCAAAACCACTGCGAACAGTATGATCAAAATCAAGATCATCCACCAGGAGCCGCACCACGCCTCAAATAAAGCAGCCGGCCCGGACTCTTCATCGACCGTCATGGTCTCGCTTTCCCCCATCAAAACTAAGGTGTATTCCCCAGGATCTTCAGCTTCCCAAACGAATCCGCCTTCATAGACTTCGTCGACACCGAGGGTTATCTCTTCGCTGTCCTCAAACACTACGTTGTCCTCTTCGTCATAGATAACTAACTCCACGACTTGAGTACCCTCTAAACCTCCTGTATTCGTTAACCTGTATTCCACAACGGCTTCTTCTCCCACTTTTATCTCAGCGTCATATTCGACTATCTCCCCTCTGAAAAGCGCCTCTTGTAGAAAGACTGCGGTAACGGTTCTGTCACTATCGATCAGCAGGGTTATCTCTCTTTTGTCTTCATCTGCTTCTGGTACGTTACCTTCCCAGTGGCTGAATACCCATCCTTCGTCGGGCTCCGCATTTAATCGGACCTGCTCACCTTCGGTGTAGGTGTGAGTGTCTTCATCCGGATTGGTACTACCTTCTCCATCGATGTTTATAGTTAGTTCGTATTTTTCATCTCCTAACATTTGGAAGTATGCCGTTAGACTTTTATCTTCGTCCATGACGAGGATTATACTTTCTTCATCTCCTTCTTCTTCCGGATGATCACCGGTCCAGTGACTGAATGTCCAATCCTCGGCTCCCTCGGCTATTAACTCGACTTCTGTTCCTTCTTCGTACTCATCCCAATGTGAACTTTCTACCTCCACACCGTCCACAAATACGACTCCGTCTCCCTCGATATTTATCATCAACTGATGTCCTTCTCCAGGATGATATTCCGTGAAATGGGCAGTGAGCGTCTTGTCTTCGTCCATGGTTATAGTGATCTCTATTTGTTCCTGTTCATCTTCGGGTACGTTACCTTCCCAGTGGCTGAATTGCGCTCCTTCGTCAGGGATGGCTTCTACAGTGACTTCCTCTTCATACTCATATGTATGAGTGTTCGGTTCTGGATCGGTTGTTCCTTCTCCTTCCACTTGTATGGTCAACTCGTATTCTACCACCTCATCTGTTACAGTGATCGTGACTTCTTCTTGTTGATCCTCGCTCGCTATCGTCAGCTCGTATTCACCCTCTTCTCCTGCATCCCAGATGAATTCACCTTGGCGTTCCTCATCTGGCGCTAGATATATCTCTTCACTGTCTTCTAGTGCTCCTTCGACCAGGAACTCTATTGTCTGTTCTCCCTCCGCTCCACCGATGTTTTCAACTGTGTACTCAACACTGACTGTTTCACCTTCAGCAAATTCTTCATCATCTACGGGTTGAGTGATACTGACAGAAAATTCCGCCGGCTCTTTGACCGTGAAATCGTCGTCACCGGAATCATCGTTCGTGGTGACTTCAGCGGTATAAGTGCCTGCATCACCTGAAGAGGTTTCTACAGTGAACGTGACCGTGGCATTTTCACCTGCATCTAGTTGTATCAATTCAAAACCGCTTCCCAAACCGCTTTCCATGTTGACTTCCTGCGTATCGTCGTCACCTCCTAAGTTTTCGATGATCGCATTGATCTCTAAGGTCTCGCCTTCGACTATGTCCTCAGCCACGACGTTCTGAACGGCGAAATAAGGATCATCTGTAGCCTCTATCACATCAAAGTCGTCCGAAGCTGAATCGTCTTCTGAAGAAACAGTAGCGGTATAACTCCCAGCGTCACCTTCTCTAGTTCCGGTGGTGAACGTCTCGGTCGTGCTTTCACCACCATTCAAACTTACAGATATACTATCCACTCCTATGTCGGGATCAGTGGTCATCTCTATCGTCTGTGTAGCTTCTTCGTCTCCCGTATTCTCTATAGTTGCGGTCACCTCTACCGTCTCGCCTTCCACCACCCCGGAAGCACTCACGGATATTATCGCAAAGTGAGCTGGGTCTTCTTCAGACTGGATCTCAAAGTCATCCGAAGCCGAATCGTCTTCTGAAGAGACAGTAGCGGTGTAACTGCCCGCATCTCCTAAAGAAGTTGTCGTGGTGAAGGTAACGGATGTACTTTGGCCTCCATCCAACGTGATGGTTTCGGTATCACTTCCTATATCGGGATCAGTGGTCATCTCTATCGTCTGTGTAGCTTCTTCATCTCCCGTGTTTTCTATGGTAGCTGTAACCTCTACTGTTTCGCCCTCAACCACATCGTTCGCGTCCACGTTGTAAACCTCAAAATAAGCTCCCTCTAACACTTCAAAAGTATCCTGAGCCGAATCGTCTTCTGAAGAGACAGTAGCGGTGTAACTGCCCGTATCTCCTAAAGAAGTTGTCGTGGTGAAGGTAACGGATGTACTTTGGCCGCCATCCAACGTGATGGTTTCGGTATCACTTCCTATATCGGGATCAGTGTTCATCTCTATCGTCTGTGTAGCTTCTTCGTCTCCCAAATTTTCGATGGTTGCGATCACTTCTAGGTCTTCACCCTCTATTATGTCCTCAGCATCGACCTGCTGAACTGCAAAATAGGGATCTTCCGTATCCTCTATCACATCAAAGTCGTCCGAATCCGAATCGTCGTTTGAAGATACAGTTGCGGTGTAACTTCCCGCATCGCCTGCAGAAGTTCCAGTAGTGAACGTTTCGGTCGTGCTTTGACCACCGTCCAATGTTACGGACACGCTGTCTGTACCTATGTTTGGCTCAGTTGTCATCTCTATCGTCTGTGTATCTTCTACATCTCCCGTGTTCTCTATGGTAGCAGTAACTTCTACTGTTTCGCCCTCAACCACATCGTTCGCGTTCACGTTGTACACTGCAAAATAACCTGGCTCCAACACTTCGAAGGAATCCGAATCCGAATCGTCTTCTGAAGATACAGTTGCGGTGTAACTTCCCGCGTCACCTGTATTGGTGCCTGTGGTGAACGTTTCGGTCGTGCTTTGACCACCGTCCAATGTTACGCTGATATCGTCATTTCCGACTCCACTGCTCATCTCTATAGTCTGTGTATCTTCTACATCTCCCGTGTTCTCTATGGTTGCAGTAACTTCTACTGTTTCGCCCTCAACCACATCGTTCGCGTTCACGTTGTACACTGCAAAATAACCTGGCTCCAACACTTCTAAAGTATCAGAATCCGAATCGTCGTTTGAAGATACAGTTGCGGTGTAACTTCCCGCGTCACCTGTAGTGGTGCCTGTGGTGAACGTTTCGGTCGTGCTTTGACCACCGTCCAATGTTACGCTGATATCGTCATTTCCGACTCCACTGCTCATCTCTATAGTCTGTGTATCGGATTCGTCTCCCGTGTTTTCTATGGTTGCGGTGACCTCTAATGTATCGCCTTCCACTATATCGTTTGCAGTAACGTCGTAAACGGCAAAATAAGCTCCCTCTAACACTTCAAAAGTATCCTGATCGGAATCGTCCTCTGAAGAGACAGTAGCGGTGTAACTTCCCGCGTCCCCCGAAGAAGTTCCGGTGGTGAACGTTTCGGTCGTGCTTGCACCACTGTCCAACGTTACGGACACGCTGTCTGTACCTATGTTTGGGTCTGTTGTCATCTCTATAGTCTGTGTATCTTCTACATCTCCCGTGTTCTCTATGGTTGCAGTAACTTCTACTGTTTCGCCCTCAACCACATCGTTCGCGTCCACGTTGTACACTGCAAAATAACCTGGCTCCAAGACTTCGAAGGAATCCGAATCGG
>PWHU01000056.1 GCA_003555395.1 Thermoplasmata archaeon | reverse complement strand
TTTCCAGGACCACCAAGAGCCGAATTTTACCTTTATGCTATCGTCCTCTACACTTTTCACACTAAAATCTGGATCTCTACCCAATTGATCGCTTAATCGATCCTTGATCCTATAGGCCGGATCGTCGACTTCTATCTTTTTAGTGAATATGATATCTATCTCCTTATGTACTGCTCTTTTTTCCTCTAAAATAAATCAAAACGGCGATCAGAACACCTACTATCAGCAGAACAAAGGTGAAACCGGGCAGATCCTTCCTTTCGAACTCCGCCGTTATCTCTTTGTCTTCGGACATCGTGATGGTTATCTCTTCTTCCTCGCTTTCATGGTCGCCGGTCCACCCTACGAATTCCCATCCATCATCGGGCTCGACCGTCAAGTTCACTTGCGTCCCGGCTTCGTATCTTTCATGGTCTGGAGTGATCTCGACTTCTCCTCCGCCTTCGACTTCGATAGTCAACTCGTAGTACTCAACTTCCTCTTCAAAATGAGCCGTTAAGGACTTGTTCTCGTCCATCGTTACCGTGATCTCTTCTCCTGTCTTTTCTGTTCCCGTCCATTCAATGAATTCCCAACCTTCAGCCGGTAGCGCAGTTAAAGTCACTTCGGTTCCTTCCTCATACTCTTCCCGATCTGGTGTGAATTCCACCTTCCCTTCACCTTCTACCTCTACCGTTAAATTGTAGTACTCAACTTCCTCTTCAAAATGAGCCGTTAAGGATTTATTATCATCCATGGTCACCGTGATCTCTTCTTCAGGACCACCATGATCACCGGTCCACTCTACAAATTTCCAGCCCTTTTCTGCTACAGCTGTTAGTTTTACCTCTGTACCATCCTCGTATTTCTCCTGCTCCGGCTCTATCTCCACGTCACCCTCTCCATCTATGTCTATGGAAAGTTCGAACAGAGCAGGTTCCGTGACCGTGACTTCAGTGCTCTTATTTCCCAGTTCTACACGATAGGTACCAGCTTCTTCAAATTCATGAGTCATATCAACCGATACTTTTTCTCCTGCCTCTAAAGTCCACGTCCTTGCCACTTCATCATCGATGTAAAGACTGATATCTCTTTCTTCCTCTGCCACGTTCTCCAACTCAGCGGTTATATTGACTACAAGAGGTTTCGATCCCTCATCTGGCTCTACCGTGAAATGCTCCACATATATGTACGGCTCGACATCTATCGTGAAGTGCACCGTATCCTCCACGGACGTCACATCCTCGTTTGCCGCTCTAACATCAAAGCTGTGTTCTCCCGGCCAAAAAAATGTGAGATCATATTCTGTCTCTCCACCCACATACTCCCACTCCCCTTCATCGAGCCTAACTTCGTACTCCAACTCATCCTCATATCTGTATCTTCCTGTCCAATTGATTGTCAAATCCCTATCATCTATCACGGCGCCGTCCTCCGGATATCCTATATCTACATAAGGTACGCTCGGGTCTATCATCGGATACTCGTCTACAAATCCGTCTTCTTCGTCATCTTCATATGGTGTATCCCAATAACCGTTCTCCTTCTCCGCATCCGGATACTTCTCTTCATAATCAGACCAGTAGTTACCCTTCGACTCGGTTTCGTTGAAAAAGTAATTATCCCCGCGATTGATAGCTTGTTTATCATTTTCGATAAAATTGTTGTTGTATATCAGGTTATCTCCTGAGGTCGTAGGTCCTGGTTCTACAGCTATATTGAAACCAATATCATTTTCAAATATCGTATTGTTTTTCATTACATGGTTTACGGAAGCGTAAAGTTCTATTCCTCTTTCATGTCCTGACAGTCTGTTATCAAACAAATAATTATTGTAACACCGATGAAAACTAATTCCGGAGATTTCGTTATTATAAGCTGTGTTTCTCTCAAAAGTATGATTTGCCGAATTTATTACAGCAATACCTATGCTATTTTCCTTCAAAATATTTCCTCTGACAGTATTATTAAAAGATCCACTAGGCCGGATCCCATAATCTCCATTCGATGTTACTACGTTATTTTCAACGATGTTATAGTCGGAAGCCCGAAGGAATATGCCCATCTCAGCCCCCTCAACTATATTATCTTTTATAGATCCATTAGAGGTAAGTATCAGATGAACACCATATCTTCCACCCTTCAATATGTTCTCTCTAATAACAAAATGAACATCGACCTCCTCTATCAAGATGTTCTCGTCTTCCCCACCCTCTATACGATTTTTTTCGATGATATAAGGATCCTCTTCCGTACCATCACCGGGCCAGTCATTTTCTTCTGACTGATTTGCAAAGTCTTCGTTTCCCTCTATATGGATCGGTTCTCGTTCCTCGTATCCATCATTAACCGCGTCATCAGTTCTCTCTATCTGGGCATTCATGTTGCTATTTAAAGCTCCCACAGTTGTGCTAATCAACAACAATATAGCGAGGAGTGACAGAGTTAAACTCATTTTCTTTTTTATCATATTTATCTACCTCTTAAGATTTTCTTTTATTTAAAGGATTTTTCGTAAATTTCATTAAGGGAAAATAAAAGAAAAATAAGTTTTTTGATATAGTCCCTGTTCGTTTTTTCAAATCGATTCAATTTTGATCCCCGTCCTTCTCTTCAGATTCATAACATTCACCAGTAGGAATGGGATCAGTTCCACCACCGCCGCCTCCTCCACCACCAGAGGAGGCGTCCTCTAACTCATCCGTAACATCGATATCTAAAGTCCATTCGGCCTCAGTATTCTCATAATCGATGTGACAGTTATAACCATCTGCCCATCCGTCGACCTTGATTTTTAAAAGAGATTCTTCCGGATTACCACTATCTCCGTCTTCAGGTATCAATAAATCTATTTTTTCCCAGAAAGTCATATATCGTCCATCATACGTATCTTCATCTTCTGTATATTCGACTTTTAGTCTTTCTGCTTGATGATCATGTTCCGCATACCACTCCGGCGGGTCATCATCTTCAGCCCAGGTCCTTATCATTTCTATAGCAAGTTGTACCTCATCATGATCAATAGTTTTGCCAACTGCGTACTCATAGATATTTTCGAAATAAGCCTCTGCATTAGAGTTCTCATTGGGCGCTTGGGCATTTGTCCCACCTATTTCAAATTCCCAAGCATTTCCGTCCATTTGCCGGATTTCATGATTCAATTTGGTAGTATATTGGGCGCTAAATCCACCGAGATCATAGCCATAGGAACCATCTGGTTGGTAAACTACGAAAGTGACTAAAATAGGCCAAACTCGTTTTCCAGTTTGTCCCGCTGGCTCTACAGGTAAATTAGCTTGAACATACGGTCTTACGTGTCCTACTATATCCCTCTCTAGTCCATATGGCTCAGCATATAAAGGATTCTGATTAAACCTTATCTCTCCCCAATGTTCACCATCATCAACAACGCCATCACTATTTCTAACACTCCACCTAGCATTATCTTCGTGCACTTGAGTATAGACGATGGTATGAGCATTCCAATAGTATTTTCCGTCTTCATTTATCCCGTCATACGCCTGAGCTCCAGGCATCCCGCCGATCACTAAACAAAGCACGGCTAGAATACCTATACCCTGTAGCATCCTCCATTTCATATTTTTCTTCTTTTTGTTTTTCATTGCGTTTTAACACCTCATAGCACATAATGTCAAATATATATATATATATCGGTTTAATATATGTACCTTTAACCAATTTACTATATAAACGAATGACAATATCCTACAATTCTTGATTTGTCTCGAGATACGAAAGATAAGATCCTTCTGTATCTGACTATGCTGCCTCATATCATAGTTAAAGTAT
>PWHU01000143.1 GCA_003555395.1 Thermoplasmata archaeon | reverse complement strand
GATGCAAGTTTATAGAAAACTAAATATTTTTATAAAAAGAGGTAGTAAGCGTGCCGTCAAAAGTCAGAATCGATGAACTTTGATGGAATGATAAGATGGATATTAAAGAGAGCGTGAGGATATGGCTGGTCGTAGGATTGCTGTTGATGAGCAGTATGAGTGTCGGTGTAGTCCTTGCCGAGGGAGATCTAGGGACAACGATCGAGGAAGAGGCGATGGAAGGCAATGAAAGTGTTAGTGAAAGTAACGAGGAAAATGAGATTCAGTCTGCCCAAGAGATCGAAGATTGGCATGACTTGGACGCAGTAAGAGATGATTTAGAAGGCGATTACATACTTATGAATGATTTAGATAAAACCACGTCGGGTTATGAGGTGCATGCGAGTGATACGGCGAACGGTGGAAAGGGGTGGAATCCGATAGCAAATTATAGTGACGATGTGTATTTTGATGGTTCAATGGATGGTCAAGGGCATACTATCAGGGATTTGTATATAGATAGAGAAAATGAGGGCCATATAGGGTTATTTTCTTGTATGAGATTTGGTTTCGTGAAAAATCTTCAGTTCGCAAATTTTACAGTGATAGGTAATGAGGAAGTCGGCACGATGGTAGGTAGAGCTATGGGCGGTGGTTTAGAGTTAAAAGAAATAACGCCAGAAAGTCGAAATGATGAAAGTCATGTCGAGGCGAAAACCTCAGTTGCAGGTGGAATTGCTGGTAAAGCGGAAGGAACATTAATTAATAAGACGGCATACTTCGGGGCAGTATATGCCGGTTACCATGCTTCTGGTATTGTTGGTGCAGTAACATATGACGCTGCAGTAATGGGTTCGGCAATAGTTCAATCCTACACTGATGCATATATCTACTCATCAGAAAATGCAGCAGCAGGGATTTGTTCAGCAGGAGAAGTTTCCGTTATAGGGAATTGCTATTCTACATCTGATGTTGTCAGTAATGGGGATTTGGTAGCTGGCATCGCTGTTGCATCTATGAGTGGAGGTGAATTTGAAGTCATAGATTCGGTGAGTGATATGGAGCCGATAGAAAATATTTCTGAGTTTGAAGAAATAATCACTACTGGTAGGGTAGTCAAAGCTGAAGATTACGAGTTAAAGGATATACGGTTATATACTGATGACGATTTCGGAGGTTATGATGATTTAGACAGAGGTCCTTGGAATATTATTGAAGTTGATTATGGGGAAACAAATTTGAGTTCAGTTTGGAACATCGTTGACAACGAAACATATCCCTTCTTCAGCTGGGAAGGTCATGCAGGTTATAATTTAGATATACAGGCGGGAGAAGGTGGAACCACCGAACCGGAACCAGGAACTTATGGATATGAAGAGGGGGCAGATGTAACTTTGGAAGCACTGCCTGACGATGATTGGGTCTTCGGTGAATGGACAGGAGATACGGCCACGATAGAAGACCCAAAATCTAAGAACACGACCATAACCATGGAGGATGATTATAATATAACTGCAAATTTTTATAAACCTGAAATTGAAGATTGGCATGACCTCCATGCTGCGAGGGATTATTTAAACGGAGATTATGTCCTCGTTGATGATCTGGATGAGGATACTGCAGGTTACGAAGATTATAATACAGGTGATGGCTGGGATCCTATTGGAGAATCGAACAAAGAGTTCAATGGAACCTTTGACGGACAGGGTTTTCTAATCGAAGACCTTTACATTAATAGGACAGATTCTGATGAAAACTTAGGGCTCTTTGGTATTTCACAGGGAACAATTAAAAACGTTAGCCTGCTCAATGTGGATTTTGCTGGAAATGAATCCGCTGGCGGTGCTCTTGTGGGCGGTAATCTTGGTAATATCACCAACTCTCATGCGGCGGGAAATATCATCGGGGATGATTCGGTTGGAGGGCTCGTTGGTGGAAATGTTGGGAATATCACTAATTCTTCTTTTGAAGGGAAAGTCCTTGGAAAAAGAAGTGTTGGAGGCCTTGTTGGAATGAATTGGGTATATAATATCACAAATTCCTATTCGACAGGAATAGTTGATGGAAATAGAACGGTAGGAGGGCTCGTTGGTCTTAATTGGGGTATGATCAATAATTCCTATTCTAGAGGAGATGTGAATGGAAATGAAAGTGTCGGAGGACTGGTTGGTGCAAATGCTGGAAAATTTATTTTCTCTCTTGTCTCTGGTAGTATCTCGAACTCGTATTGTTCTGGCGATGTGGTGTTAGATGTAGAAGATGGTAAAGCAGGGGGTTTCGTTGGACGGAATAAGGTCGAAGACGACGGAGAAGTTGAGGTAGGAGAGATATACGATTCTTACTGGGACAAGGAAACAACGAATCAGAGTGAGGGGATAGGTGATATGAGTCCCGACGAGGATGAGAACATTACCCTCGAGGGGCATATGACTAGTGAGATGCGATCGATTTCTACTTTTTCAAATTGGGACATCACTGATGTGGATTGGAACGAAGTCGACCATGAATTCATCTGGAACATTGTCGACGGAAATACATATCCTTTCTTCAGCTGGGAAGGTCATGCAGGCTACAATCTGGAGATACAGGCGGGAGAAGGTGGAACCACCGAACCGGAACCAGGAACTTATGGATATGAAGAGGGAGCAGAGGTAACTTTGGAAGCACTGCCTGAAGATGATTGGGTCTTCGGTAATTGGACAGGAGATGTGCCAGAAAGTGAAAAAGAGGACGAGGAGATAACTATAGTGATGGACGAAGACAAGTCGATAAAAGCTAACTTTTTGGAAGACGCCTTTTTCGAAGTCGAGATCACGGATCACGATGCCGAAGTGGTTGAAGGTGAAGAAGTAAAGGTGAACTACACGGTCACGAACACTGGCGAAGTCGAGGGTACTCAGGAGATAAATATCACGGTCTATGACGAGGGAGATGGAGTCGTTTATGAGGATGGAAAAAATGTGACCATCGGTGCACAAACACCTTACAATGATACTTTTGTTTGGCAGACAGAAGAAGGGGCCCCAGGATATTATGAGGTCAACGTATCTACAGAGGACGATCACGAGAGGGTAGATGTTACGGTTTTAGAGGACGCCTTTTTCGAAGTCGAGATCACGGATCACGATGCTGAAGTGGTGGAGGGCGAGGAAGTGAAGGTGAACTACACGGTCACGAACACTGGCGAAGTCGAGGGTACTCAGGATATAAATATCACGGTATCTGAAGATGTTGATTATCATGTTGAAGAAAATGTGACTGTTGATCCTAACAGCAGTAAGAATTATAATTACATATGGCAGACGGGAGAGGGGGATACGGGTGAGCATGTGATTACAGTGGCCAGCGAAGATGATAACGATGAAGCAAACATAATTGTGTTAGAGCCGGCTTTCTTCGAAGTAGAGATAACTTCGCCGGCAGAGGGAGCCGAATTCGAAGAAGGAACCGATGTTACGGTCGAGTATGATGTGACCAATACGGGAGACGTGGAAGATACTCAGACGATAGAGTTCCAAGTTGACGGAACAGTGGAATCAAGCGAAGAAGTGACGTTAAGTGGTGGAGATACGCACACTGGTGAATTCACATGGACGGCCGAAGAGCCGTATAGTGAACGTACTCTTTCGGTCAACAGCGAAGATCATTCTGACGAAGTGGATATAACCGTATTAGAGCTGGCTTTCTTCGAAGTAGAGATAACTTCGCCGGCAGACGGGGCCGAATTCGAAGAAGGAACCGATGTTACGGTCGAGTATGATGTGACCAATACGGGAGACGTAGAAGATAATCAGACGATAGAGTTCCAGGTCGACGGAT
>PWHU01000012.1 GCA_003555395.1 Thermoplasmata archaeon | reverse complement strand
TTCAGAGGAAGGTGAAAAGTATATCCAAAGTGCTGAGAGAGGGGTCAGAAACAGTATCGATCTTATAGAGAAGATAAGGACGCTCAGAGAAGCGAACCAAGAAGAGGTCGAAGAGATGGATGTTGAGAGTGTCTTGAAAAAATCCATCGACGATATGAAAGACCAGATGGTCGATATGGAATTGGAAACAGAGATGGATTGTGACGAAAGCTGTAAAGCGAAGGCTGGTCCTTTGCTCAAAGAGGTATTTTCGAATCTGATCGAGAATTCAATAAGACACTCTGAAGGTGAAAAGATAAAGATATCCTCGAGAGGATCTGGAGAGGAAATCATCTGTACCATAGAAGATGATGGAAAAGGAATCCCCGATGATGAGAAAGAGAAGATATTAAACAAAGGATATACATCTGATAAGGAAAAAGGGACCGGGCTGGGTTTGTTCCTTATCCAGAAGCTTTTGGAAGTTTATGAAGGTCAGATGGAAGTCAAAGATTCGGAGCTGGGAGGCGCTAGGTTCGATGTGAAGTTAATTAAAGCTTGATCTGTAGACAGGTGATAAAAAAGGAAGCGTGAGGAAACTACCTTGCTTTGATGCCTTCGAAGACGGTTAAAGATTTTCCGACAGAGTTTGTCCTACTATTGCAAATTTAGTCCGATCCCGATGTATACGATCATGGTAACGAGAATAGAGAATATAGATCAAGAATCTCGGCGTGAACCTAAAAATACTTCTTCGATATAGGTGAATTAGATATATAACGGAGCGTGTCTATAAGATAAATAATAAATACACAGGTTCAAAAGAAGGGCGAAGTTATGGAGAATGAAATAAATATAATCCTGGTGGATGATGAGCCTTCTCTTTTAGATCAGGCGAAGATATTCCTTGAAAAGGGAGAGGAGAAACTAAACGTGATAACAGCCTCCTCTGCGGAACAGGGCCTGGATTTGTTAGATGATGAAGATATAGATGTCATAGTTTCGGATTACCAGATGCCGGAGATAGATGGACTCGAATTTCTTAGAAAGATCAGAGAGAAAAGAGAACTGGATATTCCATTTATAATGTTCACAGGGAAGGGAAGAGAAGAGGTGGCGATGGAAGCGCTGAACCTCGGCGCTGATAGATATCTTCAGAAAGGGGGAGATCCCAAGAGCCAATATGGAGTGCTTGCTCAGGCTATAATGCAGGAGTACGAGCATCATCAGTCCGATAAGAAATATAGGACCGTTGTGGAGAACAGCCACGACGCTGTCTATATCTATAAAGGTGATGATTTACTATTCGTCAACGAAAAGGCTACAGAGGTTACCGGATACGGCAGGGAAGAACTGTATGATATGAAGTTGTGGGATCTTCTTCATCCCGAAGATAGGGAAAGAGTGGAAGAATTGGCCGAAAAAAGAAGAAGGGGTGAAAAAGTACCCTCTTCGTATAACGCCCAGATAATCACGAAGGAGGGCGAAACAAAACATCTTCATCTGACAGTGACTCCGATCCAATTCAAGGGACAGAGGGCCTTTTTGGGCTCTGCACGGGATATCACAGAGTTGAAGGCAGCGCAGGAAGAACGGGAAGAGTACATCGATGAACTAAAATTTTTGAATGACGTGATGCTCAATGTTCCCAGGATGAAAAGCATAGATGAGATATGCGATTATATCGCGGAAAAAGTTCATTCTTTGAACCAGGAAAATTCCGTGATAGTCGCGCTTTATGATCAGGAGATCGAAGCTATAAGGGTGAGAACTTTAACCGGGTTGGGCGAGTATCAACAGATGATAGAAGACCGGTTCATCTCAGGCGAAGAAAAGATCACCTTTGATCCTGAGGTGTTGGACGAGTGGGAAGAGATATTCAGATCGGGAGATTTAGAACGGATGCCTCAAGGACTCTACTCGCTGGTCAAAGGAGTGCTGAGCAAAGAAGAGTCAAAGAAATTAGAAGAGTTGTTGGGAGTGAAAGAGGTCTATTCAGTTGGATTTGCTTTAGATAAAAAACCATATGGTGGTATTACTATCTTAAAATCGGAGAAAGGTGAACCTAGGTTCAAATCAGCTATAGAGAGTATAGCTAGTCATCTATCTGTGATCATGCATAAGAAGCAACATGAAAAAAGGTTGAGGCTATCCGATTTTTCACTAGAACAGGCATCCCAGGAGATATATTGGATAACTCCAGATGGGAAATTTATATTCGTCAACGAGACCGTATCGAAAAGACTAGGATATTCGAAAGAGGAACTGACCGATATGTACATTTGGGATATCGATCCCAATCAAATAGAAGATATCAGAGGAGAACGTTGGGAGAAGTTAAAGGAAGAGGGCGTACTCTCCTTTGAATCAGAACATAAAACCAAGGATGGGGAAGTATATCCTGTTGAGATAAAAACCAATTATTTGGAATTCGACGGGAGAGAGTATGAGTTCGCCTTCGCCGAGGATATCACTGAAGAGAAAAGGAAGGAAAAAGAACTTGGGGAAGAAAGGAACTTCATCGAACAGATCGCTGAAACCAGCCCCGTCTGCATTACGAAGGTGGATAGAGAGGGAAAGATCACATTTGCGAACGATAAGGCCGAAGAAGTACTCGGTTTGAGTAAAAGTGAGATAAGAGGTCGTACCTACGATGACCCAGCATGGAAGATAACAGACTATGATGGAGAGGAATATCTAGTAGAAGAACTATCTTTTGAACTGGTCAAGGAGAAGGGGGAAGCGGTCCATGATGTTAGACATGCAATCGAATGGCCTGATGGAGAGAGAAAACTGTTGACGATCAACGCCGCGCCCCTATACGACGAAAGGGGAAACTTTGATGGGATGGTGGCAACGATAGATGATATTACTGAGGTAGTGGAGAAAGAGAGGGAGCTGGAAGAGAGCAGGGAGAGACTTGACACGCTCCTATCGCACACACCTGCAGTGATCTATACCTATGAAGTCACCGACGGAACTCCCCAAACCACATATGTCAGTGAGAGTGTGGTGGATGTTTTAGGCCATGAGCCTGAATACTATACAAGCGATCAACAAAATTTTTTAGATAATCTTCATCCGGAAGATAGTCAAAAGTTGTTCGAAAAAGAAGAAAAATTGCTTACTGAAGAGGATACGGATAGCATCACTTTAGAATACAGGTTTAAAGACAAGGAGGGTGATTATCACTGGTTGCATGATGAACAGAAGATTCTAGTTGAGGAAGACGACCGCCAGAAAGTAATAGGTGCCTGGTGGGACATCACGGAAAGAAAAAAAGCTGATATCAGGATAAGAAAAACTAAAGAAAAATTAGAAAAATTGCAACAAGCAAGTGCAGATTTGGAAACTTGTCAATCTAAAGAAGATGTATACACATTGGCTATCGAAGTAGCTGAGGATATTTTGGAGTTCGATTGGTGTGTGATCAATACACCAGAAAAAGATCGTTTAGTTACGAAAAAAGCTTCTGGAGATTATCCCGAAGAAGAATCTTCTTATCTGCTCATCGAAGATAGTGTAGCGGGAACAGCGTTTTTGAAAAACAAATCTTTCTTAAACCCTAGCATAAGTGAATTAGAAGAAGCTTCTCCTACACACGATGATTACAGATCGGGTATAACAGTACCTATAGGAAAATTTGGAGTATTTCAAGCGATTTCCTCCGAAGAGGACGACTTCGACGAAGATGACCTTACTATAGCTGAGCTACTTATGGATCACGTAAATGAAGCTTTGAATAGGATCGAGGCTAGAGAAACAGAAGAGTTTCTTCATTCTATGCTAAGGCACGATTTAAAGAATAAGAGCAATATAGTTCAAGGTTATCTCCAGC
>PWHU01000034.1 GCA_003555395.1 Thermoplasmata archaeon | reverse complement strand
GCTGACCATGACTTCGGTTTGAAAAAAATCTTTTTATACGCTTAAAACCATGTCATCATGATAACATGATAAGAAAGCATTGCTTCTTCAGCGGGAAGGTCCAGGGCGTGTTCTTCAGAGCGAACACGAAAGAACAGGCTAAGAAAAGAGGAGTCAACGGATGGGTGATGAACCTGAGAGACGGAAGAGTTGAAGCGGTATTCGAAGGGCCTGAAGACAAGGTGATGAACCTTATAGAGTGGTGTAAAAACGAGCAACCGCACGCTAAGGTAGATGGGGTAGAAGTTCAAGATGAAAAACCCACGGGTGAATTCGATTCGTTCTTCGTAAAAAGATAAGGTGAAGAGTATAACGGGCATCCCACAGATATCTGATCAGGCTCTACACTTCCGGGACAAATCCTTTATATAATATCTCTGGCAGAACGAGATCGATTTTTACGTGGTAGCCATGGCCTATCCCAGGATCACTTCTAGGGGAGAGATGGTAGAATGATCTTTTTTATCGGTGAAAAGTATAACAAAATATAAAACGAAATTTTTATATACCACCTCAGTCTTAACTAGTAAATGCAAATATTACAACATTGTGTTGTTAACTTGAGGTGGTTGAAATGGCTGAAGAAGAAAAAAAAGAAAGGGAAAATGAAAAGGAGGATAGAAGGCTAGCAGAGAGAAAAGACGACTGGTTCTTCAGTCCGTTCAGAGAGATGGACAGCGTATTCCAGGACCTAGATAGGACTTTGGACAGCTTCTTCGGAAGACCCTCGGGCACGAGAAGGTTCACACAAAGGCTGCCAAAAGTGAGAACTCCTGTAACCGACATGCGAGATCTAGGCGATAAGTACAGAGTCGAAGCGGAGATGCCGGGACTTGACAAGGACGACATAGAGATAGAAGTCAGAGGCGATAGCATCGTCATCGAGGCCGAGAAGGAGGAGAATATCGAAGAGGAAGGAGAAGATTATCTAAGAAGCGAAAGAGGATACAGGTCATTCTACAGGAAGTTACCTCTGCCCGACGAGGTCAAAGTTGAAGATGTCGGCGCTAACTTGGAGAACGGCATATTGAGCATAGACCTGCCGAAAAAAGAGCCAGAAAAAAAGAAAGGAAAGAAAATAGAGATCCAGTGAACCCTCTAAAACCCTTTCCTCCTTGTTTATTTGATATGTTTAGCGCACCAAAAAAGAAGTGATATGGATGGAAAAGGACGAATTCGACGAGATGATAAGACTCCTCCAGAACAGAACTAGGAGAAGAATACTGCAACTGCTGAGCAGAGAGGATAATTATCCTCTCGAGATGTCACGATGTCTCGAAACCAGTCAGCAATCCATCTCGAAGCACCTCAAAAAATTGGAGGATAAAGGCCTTGTGGTTTCAAAAAAGAGTGAAAGCGAGAAGGGCGGACCGCCTACAAAGACCTACAAGTTGAATCGAGAATTCACCCTTAGGATAGATATCGGACCGCAGTTGTTCGATATGGGCGTGGAAAATCTCCGAGACGAAGATATCGACGGTTATGAGGATATAGAGGAAAAACTTGAGGAAGGTATCATAGAGGGGAGCTTCTTGGAAGGGCATAGAAAACTCATACAGAATATAAGAAGAGAATTTGAAAGGTTGGAAAAGGAAAGAAAGTACCTGTTGAAGTTGAAAGAGAAGGCCCTCTCACAGGCGTATAAACACATACACGAGAACGTAAAGGATTATGATAAAAGAAAGATACTGTACTATGTGCTCGAATCGGGAGAGACCGATCCGAGAAAGATAGCCAAATATTTCAATGCGAGAGAAGATGAGATAAAAAAGATAATATGGGATATGAAAAAGAAGGAAGATGTGAACATATGGTGATAATATGAACTATAGGGATGAAGAAGAGGACGAAGACAAAAAAGACAGAAGGCGCAGAACCGATCCGTTCAGAGACCTATTCGGTTTCTCCGACATGATGGGATTCGGAGACATCGATAAAGAGTTCAAGCGGATGCATAAGCTTGCCGAAGAGATGCTCCAACGGGGAAAAGCTACAGGAAAAGATCCTCTGGTCTACGGATTTTCTATTCGACAGGGGCCTAGCGGCGAACCGAAGATAGATGAGTTCGGCAACGCCCGCAACTATTTCAGCCGTGACCTAGAGAGTGAAGAAAAGTCAGAATGGACTCCTTTGACCGATATCCAGGAAACCGAAGATTGTGTGAAAGTCACAATCGATGTGCCGGGAGTAGAAAAAGAAAATATCGATCTCAACGTGAAAGACGACCTATTGATAGTCTCTGTAGACGGTAATAGGCGGTATAGAAAAAAAGTGAAACTACCCGCAAGAGTGGATACCGGCGAAGCCGATGCCACCTATAACAACGGTGTTCTAGAAGTGGAGCTAAAAAAAGTGACTGAAGATATGGGTGAATCCATCGAGATCAAATAGAGTGTTGACCATGTCCAGCGAAACTGACGGCGAAAAGGAAGAAAGAGAGGCATCTCCAGAAAGTTCCTGCCAAAGCGAGGAAGATGTGGAGGAAGAGAGCGAAGAGCCCACAAAAGAGGATCTTGAAGAAGAAGTGGAAGAACTAGAAACCTCTTTGAAAAAGGTGATGGCGGACTTTGACAACTACAGAAAACGCATGGTAAAAGAAAAGAGAAGGATAAGACAGTTAGCCGCAGAGGACCTGATGTGCGACCTTATAGAGGTGCTAGATGACATGGAAAGAGCCCTGAAGAACGAGAACGATATAGAGAAAGAAGGTATAGAGATGATCTACCGGAAATTTTCCAAGATACTCGAAGATCACGGTCTCGAAGAGATCGAAGCCGAAGACAAAAAGTTCGATCCGATGTATCACGAATGTGTCGAGTCCGTAGAAAAAGAAGATGAAGAGAAAGATAAGATACTCAAAGAGTATCAAAAAGGTTACAAGTTGAATGATAAGGTTATCAGACCTTCACGTGTAAGAGTTGCTAGATGATATAAAACTCAAGGTGTTTGATATGAAGGGAAAAGTGCTAGGTATAGATTTGGGAACTACAAACTCAGCGATAGCGATTATGGAAGGCGGAGAGCCGACCATAATTCCAAACAGAGAAGGCGAAAGGACCACGCCCTCAGTGGTCGCTTTCAAGGATGACGGCGAACGGTTGATAGGTGAGACCGCAAAAAGACAGGCTGTAAAAAATCCAAACAGAACGATCGAATCCATCAAGAGAAAGATGGGTACTGATCACAAAGTGAAGATAGATGACAAAGAGTACACACCGGAACAGATATCCGCCATGATACTGCAAAAATTGAAGAGAGACGCAGAGGATTACATGGGAGAAAAGCTCGATCGTGCTGTGATAACGGTACCGGCTTATTTCAACGAACCGCAGAGGGAAGCTACAAAGAACGCGGGAGAGATAGCCGGTTTTGAAGTCGAAAGAGTATTCAATGAACCCACGGCTTCCGCCATGGCTTACAAGATGGACGAAAAAGAGAGTGTTGAGACCATACTGGTTTACGATCTAGGGGGAGGCACCTTCGACGTTTCCATACTGGAAGTAGGAGACGGTGTTTACGAAGTCTTATCTACTTCAGGAAACACCGAACTCGGTGGTGACGATTGGACGAAGCGACTGGTAGACCACTGCGTCGATAAGTTCAAGAAGGAGACGGGCATAGATATAAGCGGCGAAGGCGAAGCTCTTCAAAGGGTTTACGAGGCCTCTGAAAAGGCAAAGAAAGAACTCTCTACCAGACAGAAAAGCGAGATAAACCTGCCGTACTTGACCGCAGACGACGATGGACCAAAACATCTAGAGATCGAGGTGACTAGAGCCGAATTCCAGAAGATGACCGAGGACCTGGTAGAGAAGACTAAAGAACCGGTCAACATCGCCATGGAAGATACAGGTCTTCAGCCTCACGAGATAGACGAGGTAATACTCGTAGGCGGTTCGACCAGGCTTCCCGCTGTTCAAGACTTCGTGAGGGATTTCTTCAACCAGGATCCAAACATGAAGATAAATCCTGACGAGTGTGTAGCAGTAGGTGCCGCTATACAGGCGGGAGTGATCTCAGGTGACGTTGAAGACGATATAGTGCTGTTGGATGTGACACCTCTCTCTCTGGGCGTCGAAACTTTGGGCGGTGTCACAACCACGCTCATAGATAGGAACACCACCATCCCAACAGAAGAGAGCAAGGTGTTCACCACTGCTGCAGACAACCAAACCAACGTAGAGATACACGTGGTGCAGGGCGAAAGGGCTATGGCCAAGGACAATCACAGTTTGGGACGATTCAACCTAACGGGTATACCCCCAGCTCCAAAGGGCATACCCCAGATAGAAGTGACTTTCCAGATAGACGAGAACGGCATCCTCAACGTCTCCGCGGAAGATAAGGGTACGGGCAAAGAGGAGAGCATCACGGTCGAAGCTACGAGTCAGCTCTCCGAAGACGAGATAGAAAGGATGAAAGAAGAAGCCGAAAAGCACGCAGAGGAAGACAAGAGAAGAAAAGAGCGGATACAGACAAAGAACGAGGCACAGCAGCTCGTCTATTCGACAGAGAGGACGCTTGAAGAATTGGAAGATCAGATAGATGGATCCGTCAAGAAAGAAGTGCAGGAGAAGATGGACGAACTACAGGAAGCCATCGACGAAGACGACTATGAAAAGATAAAAAAGAAGAAGGAAGAGCTGTCGGAAACGGTACAGCAGATAGGTCAGCAGATGTATCAAGCTCAACAGCAGGCAGAGGCCCAAGGTGCTGGAGCCGGAGCGGCCGGAGCGAGTGCGTCCCAATCTCAGGGCAGCGAAGACGAAGACGTGGTAGACGCGGATTACGAAGTGGTAGATGAAGAAGACGGAGAGAAGGAAAACTAGTTCCTAAACCCCTTTCCTTCATCTTTATCAAGGATGATATGTCGAAGTCTCGGGAAAAGATATTTCAGCCACCTTCCGCTCCTGATTCACGAAGTATAAAAGTCCAAATATGGTAAGATCATGACTGAAGAAGATTATTACGACATATTGGGCGTAGACAGAGACGCCTCGAAAAGCGAGATAAAAAAAGCGTACAGGAAGAAAGCCAAGAGGTATCATCCTGACAAGAATCCAGAGAATCAGGACGAAGCAAGAGAGAAATTCAAAAAGATATCGGAAGCATACGAGGTTTTAGCCGACGATGAAAAACGGAAGAGGTACGACAGATACGGAAAAAACGGAGTGAAACAGGAGTTTGGAGCGGGGGGATTCGATTGGTCCGATTTTTCACATAGAGATGACGTTGAAGACATATTTTCTGATTTTTTCGGCGGTGGAAGAAGAGCAGGTGGATTCGAGGACATATTCAACAGCTTTTTTGGAGGAGCCAGGAGAAGGACCTCCAGCAGGAGAAGTCGTGGAAGAGATCTGAGGATGAGTATAGACGTTAGTTTGAAAGATATACGAGAAGGAAGCGAAAAGACGGTGAAACTTAATAGAAAAGCTCAGTGTGAGAAATGTGGAGGCAGCGGGAGCAAAAGCGGAAATAAGTCTACATGTCCCAAATGCGGAGGGTCCGGTGAGGTGAAAACAGCTCAAAGACGCGGTTTCCAACAACTCGTCACCATCACACAGTGCGATAGATGTGATGGAAGAGGGGATATAGTGGAAGATCCCTGTTCGCGATGTAACGGAGAGGGAAGAGTAGAAAAAAGAGAGACCATAACTTTGAACATACCTGCTGGAGCGAAAAACGGCGACAGGTTGAGAGTCAGAGGTAAGGGCGAAGCCGGTCCCCAAGGTGTTCCTCCCGGGGATCTTTATATAATACTGAAGATAAGACCTGATGAAGATTTTGAGAGAAAAGGTGACGATCTGATCACTGAGACGTCCGTTACCATGACCGAGGCCGCCCTAGGAGCGGAAATAGATGTTCCAACTCTTGAAGGCCGAGTCAACATGAAAGTCCCACCGGGCACACAGCCGGGCGATCTACTCAGACTCCCCGACAAGGGACTGAAAAGAAGGAACGGCAGCGGATACGGGGATCAGCTGGTCAAGATCAACGTAAAGATCCCAGAAGAGCTCAACGAGAAGCAGAAAGAGCTGCTGAGAGAGTTCAAAGGTATAGAAAAAGAAAAAAATAAGAGCTGGTTTGAAAGGATCAGGGGTAAATAGTCTTTCCGCTCACATCCAGGATACGATTCACATCAATTCGACTTCTTTCAGATCTTTTCCCTTAGGGCAATCGACCTTTTTCCCGCTTTTTTCAACGTTGTACTTTGCATCGAATTCGATACCGGCAGGGTGACAGAGTTTGTAGTTATCACATTCTATAGAGTCGCATTCCTTGTCCTCTAAAGTGATAACCGAGCCTTCTATGGCGGATCTGCCCGAGGCCGTGGTCTTTATGGGTATCTGTTCGACATCCACTACTTTAACCTCTTTATGGTGCACTTTACATTTGTGGGTCTTGTCCCTTACGCCTTTTATCCTGTAGAGTCTGTTCTGTTCCAAGCCGCAGCATGAATTTTTGAGCTCGCAGTCTTGGCATTTTGAAAGACATCCGCCGAATATAAATTCGAGATCTTTTTTGGCTAAGCTTTCTCCTATCAAAGTTACTGAACTCATATATCTTACCTCCTTCTAGATCACTCCAGTTTCTTTGGCACATTCCTCGGCCGCGTCCCTCCTCATCTCAGAATCCCCCAATATAGTGTATCTTCCCGGTCTGATGGTCGGAGCCCTTACCAGGGCCTCGATCACTTCCTCCTCGCTCACCTCTAGACCTCTCGCGGTAGTCGGAGCCTCCACTGTTTGTAAGGCTTCCTTGATCTTCTTCCAATCCCCTCCGTGGAGATACATCATTATTATAGTGCCTACCCCACACTGCTCTCCGTGAAGGGCAGGTTCCTCTGCTACTTCGTCCAGTGCGTGACTGAATTTATGTTCGCTGCCGCTGGCAGGTCTAGAAGATCCGGCTATACTCATGGCCACGCTCGAGCTTACCAGGGCTTTAACCACCAACCAGGCACTTTCTTCCAAACCCGGTTTTATGTTCTCCACGTTCTTGATCAATAGATCCGAGGTCATCTCCGAGAGGTTTGCTGCGTAGTGAGAGAACTCTTCATTTCTCAACCGTTTGGCCAGTTTCCAATCCTTTACCGCGGTTGCATTGGCGATTATATCTCCACAGCCGGCGGCCAATAATCTGTCCGGTGCGTTAGCTATTATCTTAGTATCTGCGATAAGTGCGAGTGGACTATGAGCTTTGACGGATATCTTGTTGCCGTTCCTTTCGATGGAAGCGCGGCCTGAAGCTATGCCGTCATGAGATGAAGCGGTGGGTATGCTCAAAAAGGGTATATTGGCGAGATAAGAAGAGTACTTGGCGACGTCTATCGGTTTTCCTCCGCCTACACCCAATAAGAAGCCGGTATCGTCGGTTATGCTGTCTGAGATGCTGTCAACGGTTCCCTGGTCCGCTTCCGAGATCTCTTCGATCTCTGCGTGGTAGTTTTCTTCCACCAGTATATCCGCGACCCTGTCACCGGCCACTTTTTTGGTTACTGGATCGCATATGATCAAAGCGTTCTTTCTCAGTTCGAGCTTGTTGCAAGTCCTACCGACTTCTCCTAGCGCATCTTTACCGACTACTATGTTCCTAGGTAGCTCCATGCTTTTGAGCTTGGTGAATCCTTTTTCGTCTTGACCGTTCATCTCTTTCTCGACCATGTTTCAACACTTTCTATTGAATTAGTTCTTATATGATATATTAGTTTTTACCTTTATGTTATGTGGGTACCCAGTACATAAATCTATTCATAATCGGGCGTCGATCTTTTCAGCCACCTTCTTACCGGAGAGAAGCATGCCTCCGAATATCGGGCCCATCCGCGGAGCGCCCATCACCGCATTTGCACACATCCCAGTTATCCAAAGGCCCGGGAACACTTCCTGTGTGTTCTCCACGACCGTCTTTTCGCCGAGGTCGGCCCACATGGATCTCTCGCCCACGACTCTACCTTCTTCCGTTTCCAGTTCTCCGGCTTTCTCCTCCACCACGTGGCAGACTTCAGCATCGTGTCCCGTCGCATCGATGACCGCTTCAGCTCGTATTGTGATCGGATCGACGTGGAGACCCGCCATCTCTATAGGTGATGAATTTATCACGACGCCGTTTATCTTGCCTTCTTCGTAAAGAACGTCTTCTACGGTGACCATGTTGAAGATCCGCGCTCCGGCTTCGATAGCTGCGGAAAGAAGGTTGGCTACGGAACTTATAGAATCGGCAGTATAGTAACCTTCACCGGCGTCAGACACATCGACTCCTACCTTTTTCAATTCTTCTACCGAACCTTCCTGGACCACCACCACAGGATAACCCATTCCGCCACCCCACATCCCGCCTCCAGGGGATAACTTTCTCTCAAAGATCACGACTTTATGACCTTTCTCAGCGAGACATCTTCCGGCTACCAGACCGGCCGGTCCCGCCCCGGCGATAGCTACGTCCACCTCAGTATGATCCGAAAACTCTTCAAAGTATCTGTCCACGATCCTTTTGGTGACCTTCACATCGTCTATCATATTATCACTAGATAGATGAAATCATAGTGTTATAAATAAGTTGACTTCATTGCTAGGATGCTAGCTGATCTTTGTCTTGTTTAACTTCAGATCGATAAAAGAAGTATTCAAACGAGTAATAAGCCCCGTACAATATGATCAATATCAACTTCAATTTTATGATCCCGGGAAACGAGACATCGGCGGTGACGGTGTCTATCTCCAACGTAAGGTCAAGGCTGTAGTACACCACCAGAACGTAAGCTATCAAGATCGCGGCTTTAGTTATCCCTGAGACCAATCTGAGAGTTTCTCCTTTTTCGAAGTAGGCGGTCAAAGCTCCGAAAAGAGCTAAAATCGATCCAAAAATTATTACGTAAAATATGGTGTCCTGAAATATGTTCTCGAGCTCAGGGTAAGAGGCCTGTAAGTACATAATCACGCCTATAACAAGGACCACGAAAAAGAAAAAGTAGACGAGGCCCACTATGATCGGTCTTCCCAGTCCTCTTTTTTTAGCTTTCATAACTCGTACACCTCTCTGTATTCGTATCCTGTCCTTTCGAGTTCGATCTTTACCTCGCATTCGGCCGGTTCTTCCCCGTTGAGCTCTATAACAAAAGATCGGTCGAAATTTTCATCCGGTTCGACGCCGTAGACTTCTTGAAAGTCTCCGATTATGTCGCCGTAGTGGTTGTAAAGCGTGGTTGTGAGTGTTAGATCGACTCTCCTGTAATCATCATTGTGGAAACTGATCTGTCCTGTGACCGTTTCATTCTCCGGTCGATAAGTTATGTTCTTGATCTCTAGATCGTTCAAGGGCGCTCTCCAATCAAACGTGTCATCACGATGAACTGAAAAATCGTAGCCCTCTAGGGATATGGTCGTTCTCAAGACCAGTGGTTGAGAGGTCGTAGCCAGTTCCCTCGCGTCAGTATCCGAAACTTCGAACTCCAGCTCTACCGTCTCTTTGCGACCCAATCTGTGCGTGAACGCATCTTCAGAATATGTCTTGCTTTCTTCTTCATCGTAGATGGCGGTAGATATGGATGCGTCTCCCGAGATGAGATCGTTATCGTTAGTAGATAAGTACACTGGCATAACGAATCTTTGTTCTTCCGATGTGTCGCTGAACAGATCGGCATTGTCGGCATCATAATCTATCTCATCTATCACTCGTTCTAGAAGAAAAGTATCTCTGTACAGGGCGTCAAAGCTCAATAGCGCGAAAGTATAGCTTCCTTTAAATCTGGCGGATATATCAAGATCAGTGTTGTTGTATATCAGATGATCGATGAGCTCGTTAGATATCTCGGATACGTTTTTAACCGATCGAAGACGTACCCTTCTATCCTCACCGACTTTTATCCTAGCTATCTCTTCCACCGCAGTAAGCCGAAATTCATCTAGGACCTCAAAACTCAGCTCCAGTTCTATATCTTTGAGATCAAAGTTACCGGAGTTGTTGACCCAGATATCAACCTCGACGGTCAATTCTTCCTCCTCCACACCCCATACGAATCCTCTTCGATCCAGCTCCACGGTCACATCTTCCTGTGCAAAGGGCAGAACGGAAAGAACGGCTAAGATCAGGATCACTACTGCAAACATAACCAGTGCTATCCTGTAAACCGTGAGAGACTTCTTCATGACCATAGATGGATCCCGGGCTTAAATAAAGCTTATCTGTAATTCTCACCAACATTTATATAGAGAAATGCAAAGTCAACTCCGATGGACTGTAGTCGATGTGGAGAACCGGCGGTAACGTACATAAGGTACAGCGGACAACGTCTCTGTCGGAAACATTTTAAAGATTTTTTCGAGACCAAGGTCTTCAAGGAATTCAGGAAACAAGTCGATCTAGGCAGAGGGAAAGATGTGGGCGTCGCTGTCTCAGGAGGAAAGGACAGTATAGTGACGCTGCGGATGCTCCACAAGATATTGAAAGACAGGAGGGACAGCGAACTTTACGGCATAACCATAGACGAAGGCATAAAAGGCTACAGGCCGCGGAGCTTGAAGATAGCGGAAAGAGAGTATGAAAAGCTAGGCGTCGATTACCATATAAAATCTTACGAGGAAGTATTCGGATACACTCTCGACGAGATGATGGAAATAGACGATATAGGCATGCCGTGCTCGGTCTGCGGCGTGCTCAGAAGATGGATGATGAACAACATGTCGAAAGAAGCCGACTTGGATCTTCTAGCTACTGGATTGAACCTGGACGATACTTCGCAAACCATACTGATGAACTTCTGCAGGTCCGACATGAAGAGCATGTCAAGATTGGCGCCTCACGATAAAGTCAAGGAAGGACTCGTTCCGAGGATAAATCCACTGCGTAAAGTGACGGAAAAAGAGACCTACCTCTACGCTCTTCTCTCGGATATGGACGTCCACGAGCAGGAGTGTCCCTACGCCGATACCGCTTTGAGAGGCCTCTATAGAGAAGTGATAGGCCAATTGGAAGACAACACACCAGGAGTCAAATATTCCATACTCAGTTCCTACGAAAAGATCAAAGATCCAGTTCGTGAAAAATATGAAGAAGAGGGAGAACTTGAAAAGTGCTCGATATGTGGTGAACCCGCGATGGGGGAAAGATGTAAAGCCTGTCAAATTCTAAAGAAGATCGAAAGAAAAAGTGATGTCTTATGAGTAAACTCGTGATATTCGATCTGGATGGAACTTTATACAAGACCGAAGTGGTCAGCGTCCCCGCGCTCAAGAAGGCTTTCTCACGCTTCGGCATAGAGCTCTCGGAAGAAACGATCCTAGGCCAGTTCGGGGAACCTACTGACCAGATAATAGAAAATCTTGTTCCCGAGGATAAAAAAGATCTGAAAGATAGGATCGAAAAAGCCATAACTGAAAATGAGAGCGAGCTGATCCCACGAAGAGCCGCTCTTTACAGCGGTATGAAAGATGTTCTAGCGTCGCTAGAGGATAACGGCTATACTCTCGCGATATGCTCCAACGGCCGGCGTGATTATATCGAGGAAGTCTTGGAAACCACTTCGATAGAAAATTACTTTTCCTCCATAAAGAGCTATTCACAGGGAAAAAATAAGGCCGATCGTATCAGAGAACTGATAGAAGAGTTCTCGGCCGAAGAAGCGTTCATGATCGGCGATAGATACCACGATCTGGAAGCCGCTGAAAAAGTCGGCATACCCAGTATCGGCGCTGGATACGGCTACGGAGGAGATGAGATGGGAAAAGCCGATCACGTAGCATCTGAACCCAAGGAAATAATTCGTATATTGGGAATGAAGTGACCGAATGAAGGAAGACCAAAATGTTTTTTACCTCTACGAAGATTATAAGGTGATACAGATGATAGACGTTAACTTCAACGAAGTCGCTGAAAAAGTGGTCAACGAGTGTATGAGGGTAGAAGAGGACGAGGTCATCCAGATCAACGGTAGCCCTCACAATTTTGAGTTTTTGGAGGATATAGCACTCCATGTGAGAAAAAATGGAGCGTTCCCCGTGATCAAATCGAGTTCCGACAGCTTGGAGAAGAAGATAATAGAGGGGGTGGAAAAAAAATATCTTAAAAAAACTCCCGATTATTACCTTAGATGGTTGGACGATATAGACGGCGTGATCGGTATAGATCCCCGTAAAGATCCTAATATCCTTTCACATCTCCCTGAAGACAAGATAGGTGCTAAAAGAAAAGGGAATAAAAAGGTCAACGATAAATTTCAGAAGAATAACATCCGCTGGACCGGTATAGGCTATCCCACTGAAGAAAAGGCCGAGATGTACGGCATAAGTTTTGAAAAATTTTGGAACATGTTTTGGGAAGCCCTGGATACCGACTATGAACAACTACAGGAAAAAGGAGAAAAAATAGAGGAGGAGTTGAAGAAAGGAGATACAGTCCACATCACTTCCGATAAAGGCACTGATCTTAAATTTTCCATAAAGGATAGGAGGATAATATTGGACGACGGTATAATCTCTAAGGACGACATGGAGCGAGGCGACATAGGAAACAACCTGCCCGCTGGCGAGGTCTTTTGCGCTCCGATAGAAGATAGTGCCAAGGGAGAGGTGTTCTTCGACCTAGCGTTTTACAAAGGTAACAAGATAGAAGGTATAAACGCAACTTTTGAAGACGGAAAGATAACGGGAGCCGAGGCCGAGAAGAACGGCGATATATTCAACGATGTTTTAGAATACTCTCAGGGCGAAAAAGACAGGATCGGAGAGTTCGGTATCGGGATAAATCCTCGGGTAGACGAAGCTATCGGCTACACCATCACCGACGAAAAACTGGTGGGAAGTATCCATATCGCCCTGGGAGAGAACAGAAGTTTTGGAGGTAAAAACGAATCCACCCTACACTGGGATCTAGTGATGCTCGATCCCACGGTAAAGATAGATGGTAAAAAGATAATGGAAGAAGGAGAGCACATAATATGACCGAAAAAGAGAGGATCAGGACGTATATAAGCGGCCTAGACGATAAGATGTCCGGTGGAATACCCCAAGGACACGTGGTTCTACTATCCGGTAATCCCGGCACCTACAAATCGTCTCTCAGTTACAGCATCCTATACAACAATGCGATAGAGAACGGTATAAAGGGTCTGTACATATCTTTCCAGCAGAGCAGAGAGAGTCTTATCGATCAATTCAGAAGCATGAACATGGACCCTGAAGACGTTAAGGAAAAGATCACCATCGTAGATGTCAGCTATCTCAGGGAAACTTTAGACCCTGATCCTGATGACTGGATAGAGATGTTCAAAAGATACGTGGAAAACATACGGGCTACGACTGATTACGAACTACTGGTCTTAGACTCCTTGACGACGTTGGAGATGATCTCAAAAGTAGAAGACAGGAGAGAAACTCTCTTTCACATATTCGAATGGTTGAGGAACTTTCCTGGACTCACGTCCTTCCTTCTGACAGAAAGGGCTCGAACGAAAGAGAGCCTTCGGGAGGAAGAATTTTTGGCCGACGGTACCATCATACTCAGCAAAGAAAGATTGGATAAAGTAGAAACTAGACGATATCTAGCCGTAGATAAGATGAGGTCGACGGCCCACGAAACTTCATACTTTACCCTTCTCTTCGACGAAGACCACTTTCAGGTGACCAGGGTTCTCTCCGATTGAGGCCGAAAATTCAATAACTCTCTTTAACGTGATCTAACAATTTATCCATCGCTCTACCTCGATGGCTTATACGGTTTTTTTCCTCACTGGTCATCTCGGCATAGGTCTTTTCGAATCCGTCTTGTCTGAAGATCGGATCGTATCCGAAGCCTTTGGTGCCTTTTTTTTCATATGTGATAGATCCCTTCGAGATACCCTTGAACAGCTTCTTTTCTTCATCCAAATATCCTATCACGCATTCGAATCGTGAACTTCTATCATCTTGGTCCTCCATCAAAGACAGGATACCTTCACATCCTAAAGTTTTCATCACATAAGCCGAATAAACGCCGGGAAAGCCGTCGAGCGCATCGATGAAAATCCCGCTGTCGTCTATTATCAGAGGTGCGTGATCTTCCAGCTCTTTTAAAGCGAACTTGACGACCGCTTCTAAACTATCGGTCTGTATCTCGGGATAATCTATGTTCACCATCTCTATCTCACGGTGATGTCCTTTCAACTTTTCTTTGTACTCTACATACTTTCCGCGGTTCGAGGTTATAACATTCAACGTATCGTCATTCATAATATCACCATCAGGTAAGGAAACCCCACAGTTCTACTGTGGGGAGGAATTACCCCTCACCTCCGTTATGATCGTATCTGCTCTAGAAATCAACTCAAGTTTACTATATCTGATCGAATGATCGTATGAATTACCATCGATGTCCGATATATCAAAATATCCTGATTTTCTTCTCCCCTTAACAAATCCGACCGTCCCATCTGGTAATTCTACTTTATCCCATCGGTTAAAACCGAAGTAATCGGAGTCATCGGTCGGTATACTCACTTCACTCCCCTCACCTTTATGAAGTCTATACCTACCCCTCGGTAAGCACTTCTTGACGAACGTGTATCCCAGCGTGCTAACAGAATCTTTATCGATAAAGTCCTGGGAAGCTACAGCTATGGAATCGTTCACATCTGACTTCCCTAAACCCAGTTTCTTCCTGACAGCTTTCGTTATGTTACCGAAAGTCACCTTGACATCGTCAAAGAGCTTTTTTAGTTCGTCCACGATGTAATCTTTCATCGAATTTACATGTGAAGCATACTTGTATTCCTTGTTGGTCCAGTATTTCAAAGACCTCTCCGACAGCTCTACCTCTCCTGAATGTACCCCCTCGTGACATTCAACACATAGGGAGACCATATTCGATGGTTTATCGGTACCTCCTTCTCTTTTGGGCTGTATATGATGCGTTTGTAGAGGCACATCGTCTTTCTTACAGTTGATACACTGGTGCTTGTCCCTGTAAAGAACGTACTGCCTCGCAGAGGTGTGTCCTTTCAACTCGCCGTTCTGGTACTCTTCACCCTCGATATCAGGGTCCTTCACCTTCTGCATGTCGAAGGGAGCTATCTCAACGTTCACACCTTCGATAGGTAATATCTCTGAAATATCTTTTACAGCCTTCACCATACTTTCCGCTTTTGACTTCAAACTGGGCGGCAGCCACCCTTCTTCTCTTCGTCTGTTATCGAACTTTGGTTTTCTGTATCTGGTCTTCCGACTTCTACGTGAACGTCTGTATCTTCTTCGTCTGTCCATCTTCGACCGTATATCCGTTCTCAACTGGACTTCCGACTGGTAGAGTACTTCACCGCCATTCTGTACAGCTGAAGCACCACCTTTCTTCGACCCCTCGTCGAGCCCGATCCTGATTTCTTCTGTGTTCTTTTCACCGTCAACTTCGTATGTTAGTCGTATGGTGAACGGGTCTCGCTGAACCACTTCAGCTTTACCTTGGTCCAGCTTTCTCCTCGCCCGTGCGGGCTTCGTGGGCATCAGCGGTTGTCCATCCTTATCCTGCACATATACCTTGTCGGTCATCTTACCACTTCACGGCACGTTATACGCCTGCTAGGCCTCGGTGTGCCAGACCAGTTAGGTGCCTCTCGCCAATGTTATCCCGCTTTTCTCGTCCATGCCACTTCTTCGACCCATCAAAGATGTTTAGACATAAACCACAGAGCAACGGACTGAGGCGGCATCCGAAGGTGTGATACACGGGTAACGTAGCCATATTGCGTATTGCGTGGCTTAGGCTGGTAAACATGGACTTCCTCTCAGAAAGCCCCACCCTTCTAGGGTGTGGGTTGTTTACCTATATCTTCCCCTGCTCTCTATCTTTTCTACCCAATCCAATACCTCTTGGTCAAAGCTGCACGTCTCTTCATAGCCCTCTACCACCTCTTCAAAGAGTTTCAGAGGTTCGTCGTGCACGCTCACGAGCGCTTCTCTTAATAGGTGAAGATCCACACCCATGATCTCTTTTGGGGAATCGGTTTCACCCAGACCGAAGTCGATAAAACAGTGCCTTTCTGTTTTTTCATCGTACAAGATATTCGAAGTGGTGAGATCTCCGTGAGTTATCCCCTCTTGGTGGAGCTTTCCTATGTAGTTTCCGATCTTTTTTAGGTCAACGTCTACGCCGCTCTCTATACAGTCCATGACACGCTCGCCTTCAAAATACTCGATGACCAGT
Source organism: Thermoplasmata archaeon (assembly GCA_003555395.1). Taxonomy (GTDB): domain Archaea; phylum Thermoplasmatota; class Thermoplasmata; order Halarchaeoplasmatales; family Halarchaeoplasmataceae; genus Natronoplasma. Next base: position 241 of record PWHU01000034.1, on the reverse strand, counting down.
AACGTTTCTGTCTCGTTAAAGTCGTAGATGATCGGCACCGGAACGCCCAACTTTCTAGCTTCGGTGATGAGCTTAGCTTCCTTCCTGATCCTCATCTTTCTGATCATCTCGTCCAATTCTGGATGCCTGTAGCCTTTTTTGACCCTCTTCTTTATTACCATATCACGGTCTTTCCACTTCCCCTTCCATACTTCGGCTTCCGCACCTCTAGTTATGATCTCGTTCCATTCCAATTCCATGT
>PWHU01000102.1 GCA_003555395.1 Thermoplasmata archaeon | reverse complement strand
GATCATCTAGAGCCGCAGGTTAGTGAGTACACTGAAAAGGATTCCTGGAAAAATATAACCGCAGTAGAAGAAGACCGTATCCATTTCGTCGACGGCGACGTTATATCAAGACCGAGTCCGAGACTCGTGGATGCTCAGGAGGTATTGGTAGACCTTCTAGAATCTGCAGAAACAACCTCCGCCTATCTGATAAATACTTGGTCTTTCCACTGTAAGGAGGAAGTAAAAGCTTAGTCATATGTGTAAAGGATTTCACATGAATCATCCTCTAAAAAAGCACTTCAAAAAATCACTGGTGGCGTTCGCGGCCCTGACTCTAGTCACTTTAGTGATCTCTCTGTCCCTGGGTTCCGTACACATACCTTTCAAGAGCATAGTCGAGATACTGATCTCGAGATTACCTTACATGGGACACTATTACCCTTCATATCCTGATGCTCGATCCACCATCATATTGTACATACGACTGCCGAGGATATTGTTGGGTTTCATCGCGGGTATATCTCTAGCGGTTTCAGGCTCCTCCATGCAGGGCGTATTCAAAAACCCCATGGCATCACCGTTCATACTCGGAGTTTCTGCAGGAGGGGTTTTAGGAACTGCCGTCGGGATATTTTTTGGGATCTGGTGGCCCCTCTTGCCCTTGATGGCCTTCATCTTCGCGATGGGGACGGTTTTTACTGTTTTCTTTTTGGGTAGAGTCAAAGGGACCACAGACATAACCACACTCCTCCTCGCTGGTCTAGCCATGAACTTCATGATGACCGCGCTTACCAGTTTGATACTTTTTTACAGTGATCCCACGGATAGGATGAGTATAGTCGCATGGACCTGGGGCTCGCTCAGCGGGACCATCTGGAACGAGGTATGGATCACTTTGACGGTTGCGTTGATCGGTTCAGCGTTAGTGTATGCTTATGCCCGTGATCTCAATGTCATGCAGACCGGAGAAATTTCGGCAAAGCAATTGGGTATAGACGTAGAGAAGACCAAAATAATTCAGCTGGTCGCTGCCAGTCTTTTAGCCGCAGTGGTTATATCTTTCACCGGGATCATCGGATTCGTCGGGCTTATAATCCCACACGCCTCACGACTTCTTGTTGGACCGGATCACAAAAAACTGATACCTATCTCCGCTCTTTTAGGAGGTATCTTTTTGGTCACTTGTGACACAGTATCCAGGATGAGCGGTGAGATCTGGGTAGGCGTGATCACCGGACTCTTTGGAGCGCCTTTCTTCATCTATCTTCTGATCAGGAACAGAGGTGAAACAGGATGGTGATACTTCAACTCGAAGATGTAAAAACCGGTTACACGGAAAAGAAGCCGGTCCTGAAAGAACTGAGCTTAAATATGGATAATGGGGAGTTCATCGGCGTGGTAGGCCCCAACGGCTCGGGAAAAAGCACGTTGATAAAGACTATCACCAAGGTTGTGAACCCATGGGAAGGTACAGTGAGGATTAAAGGTAGAGATGTTAAGGATCTTTCCAGAGATCAGATCGCCAAGATCGCAGCAGTGGTGCCTCAGGATACTTACATCAGCTTCCCTTTCAGCGTGGAAGAAGTGGTTTTGATGGGCAGGAGTCCTTATCTAGGAAGGTTCGAAAACTACGGTATAGAAGATAAAAGAATCGCTGATGGATCCATGAAAACCACCGAGACCTACAGGTTCAAAGAGAGAAAGATCAATGAGATCTCAGGAGGAGAGATGCAAAGGGTCATGGTGGCGAGAGCACTCACACAGGAACCTGAACTTCTGCTGTTAGACGAAGCTACTTCACACCTCGATATAGGCCATAAAAAAGAGGTCATGGATACCATCAAAGAAAAAAATAGAGAGGAAGGACTCAGCGTTCTATCCGTTCATCACAATCTTAACCTAGCGGCACGTTACTGTGATAAGATACTGCTGCTTGATCAAGGGAAAAAACACTCTTTTGGAAGGCCGGAGGAAGTCTTAACACGGACGAACCTGCGGGCGGTTTACGGTATCGAAGCGGAAGTACACAGACATCCTAAAGACGGTAGTCTTTACGTCTCACCGGTAGAAGATAATATCAGATCGAATGATGCCGCAAAAAAGATGCGGGTACACGTTATCTGTGGAGGAGGATCTTCGAAAGATCTTTTTAGAGAGCTCATAAAAGAGAACTACGGGGTTACTGCAGGAGTACTGAACGTGATGGATTCTGATCTTGAAAAAGCGGATTTTTTAGATATAGAGTGCGTCACGGAAGCGCCTTTTTCTTCTATCACTGACCGGGCATATAAGAATAATTTAGATATGATAAAAAAGGCGGACGCCGTGGTGGTTACCGATTTCCCTGTAGGCAACGGAAACTTACGTAACTTGAAAGCGGTTGAAAGAAGTGTCAAAGATGATCATGAACTCATACTAATATCACCCCATGAGATAAAGGAAAGGGACTATACGGAGGAGAAAAAAGCCGTGAAGCTGTACAGAAAGCTTCTTGAGAATAAAAGTGATGTGGCAACCGTAAAAAGTATTGAAGGATGTTTAAACCACCTTCGTATTATGAGGACAAAAGATAAATAACCCCATTTCCTTCAATCATTCACACACAGTAAGTTATGTGTGTATAAATAAAAAATAGAAGAGGTGTAAATTGATGAGCGAAGGCGTAGGTGTTTCCCCTCCTGTAAAAGAGGGGGAAAAGTATAAGGTAAAGATAGAAGACATCGGGAAGGAAGGAGATGGAGTTGCGAAGGTAGAGAACTTTGTGGTTTTTGTTCCTGATACGGATGTCGGGGATGAAGTCGAGATAGAGATCACAAGAGTTCTCAGGACTCTCGCTTTTGGCGAGGTCGTAGATAGAGATGTAGAGATAGAGGAAGAAGTAGAGGAGGACCTTGAAGAGCCTGAGGACACTCCTGAAGTAGAAGAAGTAACCGTGGACGAGATCGAACTGGAATGAATCTCGGTTGAAACAAAACGGTCAAAACCTTTTTACTTTTCTATTGTTTTTTGGTTAGCATGGAACCATATCTAGGCGTATTCGGACACACCGCTTTGGACATAATTTTACAAGTACCTTATTTACCTGAGATAGACTCTTCCGTAGCCATAGATGAAAGGGTCGTTAGATGGGGCGGAACCGCCGCCAACATCGCCAGGATCTGTGCCGAGATGGGTGTCGACGTCTCTCTCTGTTCCTTTGTTGGAGACGACTTTCCGGAAGATTATCTCAACGCTTTGGAAAGGTCAGGTGTGCACACCTACGATCTGAAGAAAAAAGAAGGTCACGATACTCCTAGATGTTGGATAGTGACCGACCGGGAGGGAAAAGAGTTCACACTGATCCATCAGGGCGCTATGGGGGGGATGGCAAAGTTCGAGATAGCGTCGAAAACCATAGAAGAATGTGAGATCATCCATATAGGCACGGGAAGGCCGGAACATTATAAGAAGATTTATGATAACAGTGATCTAGATCATAAAATCGTGGCCTTCGATCCAGCTCAGGAGCTCGAATACGTTTACGACGCTGAAACCTTCAAGTGGTTTCTTGAGCGGAGTGATCTTTTCTTTTGCAACGAGAAAGAGAAGAAGGTAGCACTGAGATATAGTAAAGAAGGTTCAGTGGAAAGCATGCGTGAAAACTTTGGACTGGACCTTGTCCTGGTCACCAAGGGCTCCAAGGGAAGCACGGCATATCTACCTGGAGCTACATCACATATAGCAGCTTATCAGGTAGAAAAAGAGGTGGAAGCTACAGGGGCTGGAGACGCCTTTAGAGCCGGGTTTTATGCCGCATTGTACCGCGATTATCCATTAAAGGAAAGTTGCATCATAGGATCTGCTAGGGCATCATTCGCTTTGGAACATTTTGGGTCGCAGGAAAATATGGTAGGTTGGGACGAAGTTATCTCGCGAGTTGAGAAGCAAGACGGAAGTGCTCCTACAACATAATATATTAATACTTCTCGAATTATAATCTTTAACGTCAGGTGACACGTTGATCGACCAACAGAAATGTCTGAAGAACCTTGAAAGGATGAGCCGCAAAAAGTTCGAGAGCGTCTGTATCGAGCTGCTGGAGAGCATGGGATTCGATCTTTCGGACATCAAATCCATCAGCGGCGATATACTTGCCGAAGGAAACGTCAAAAGAGGGGCTGAGGGTAAAGAAGAGCACTATGTGGTAAAATGTACCAGGTCCGGCGACGATATAGAAGTCGATGTAGAAGGTATGAAAAAGATGATCTCGCCTCGAGATAGCGCTCTTCTGTTGACTACAAACAGGATAGAAACCGAATTGTATGATGAATACGAAAATATCGAGGTCGCCGGCGGCGATAAGTTCTATGAACTGTTAAAAAGATTTGATCTTCTATCACGGATCGAACCTGAAGATGATCTGTTGAAAATTGAGAGTACGCTGATCAGAGACGGCGACGAGTATCTTTACGAAGGAGATATAGACACGGCGTTAGAATATTATGATAGAGCTATATCGGAAGAGAGCCAGCCTGCTCTAGCTTTCTTCAAAAAAGGAAAGATTTTCTTTGAAAAGAACAGTTTGGAAGAGGCAAAAGAAGCTTTTCAAGATTCATTGGATCTTGATCCCGAAAATCCCGCTGCTTGGGCCTGTTTGGGCGACATCTACGAAAAGACCGGCGAACTAGAAAAGGCTATCGAGACCTACGACAAGGCATTGGACTATGACGAAGATCACCTGGAAGCCTGGAGAGGAAAAGGAAAAGCTCTTTTCGACAGGGAGATGTACGACGAGGCGGTACTCTGTTTTGAAAGGATACTCGAGATCGAGCCCAAAGATGAAGAAGCATGGAACAGTAAAGGACTGTGCCATTACAGTAAAGAGGAATTCAAGGATGCACTCGATTCTATCAACAGCGCATTGAGTATTTCACCCGAATTCGAAGACGCCCTTTTGAACAAGGCGTTGATCTTCGAAAAGCTCGATAAGGTCCAACAGGCCCTGCGTGTAGCAGAAAAATTGGTTGATCTATATCCAAAAACAGCAGAATATCACTACATAAAAGGTGCCTATCTTGAGCAGATGGAAGAGCATGAAAAGGCGTGGCAAGAAATACAGAGGTGCTTACAACTGGATCCCAATCACCAGAGGGCTCAAGAGCTTCAGTTCGTTCTGCAGGAAAGGCTCGGCAAGTATTACAGCGAAAGCACTATAGCCGAGGAAGGAAAGCAGAGGATCTCTTCTAGAGAGGTAGAAGAAAAGATTGAGGGTAGAAGAAGCATCGAGGACATATTGAGTATCAGATCTAAGGGTGACGGTAGATTTGAGATCGAAATAGATGATAAAAAAGAACTCGTTGAGCAGTTGAAGGAAGAAAAAGAGAATCTTGAAAGGATATTGGAGAAAAAAGAAGAGGAGATCGAATTTCTTTCCGACGAACTAGAAAGGACGAAAAAAAAGCTGGAGAAAAAGGAAGAGGAGATCGAAGAAAGGATCACGGATAAAAGCAGGAAGGTAGAAGAACTTTCAAATCGAGAGAACGAACTAAAAGAAGATTTAGAAGAAAAGGACGAAAAGATAGGGGAGTTAGAAGAAGAAAAGTTCGAACTAGAAAGAAAGGTCAAAGCTATGAAAAAAGACGCCGTGGAGACGAAAGATATAGAGGAGGATATAAAGGAGAAAGAAGAGAGTATAGATCAATTAGTAGGTGAGAGGGAAAATCTCAAAAGCAGATTGGATAAGAGTGAAGACGAGATAGAGGAGTTGAGAGATGAAAAGAGTGCCTTGAAAGATGAACTCGAAGCATTGAAAGGAAGGATCGGAACAGATGAAGATCTGTATGAAAAATTAGAAAAAAAAGACGAAACGATAGAACTTTTGAAGGAAAAACTAGAGAAGAAAGAAGAAGAACTTCAAGAACTGAGGGAAGAAACTCCTAAGACACAAAAGACGAAGACCGTATACGGTCACGGCAGGAAGATGAACGAGGCCCTGTTGCTGTGGAAGATGGATGAGAACGAGAAGGCAATAGAGAGAGCACCTAAAGTGGAGGACGAAAAGGCGCTGAACGTGATAGGTGTGTCTTTCTACGACAAAAATGATGTGGATTCTGCTAAGCAAATGTTCGAAGACGCGCTCCCCTCAAAGGAGGCAAAAACGAACCTTGAAGAGTTACATTTCATGCTTGAAAATTACCGAGAGGCCTACGAGACCGTCAAGGGAACATCTCTAGAAAGATTTTTGGGTTATTGGGAAAAATGCGGAGAAACACTACGTAGAGCAAAGAGATTCGACGAAGCAGTGAGGCACTATGAGATGGGTGAAAGATTGGAGACCGATCCACTTGTCGATTTTGTGATGGCAAAAGCAAGGTGTGAAGTGGAAAGAGAAGGTTTAGAAGAAGGTATAAAAGCTCTAGATCAAGTCGAAGATAAAGTGATGTATCCTGAGATATTGAACCTTATAGGTGCCTTCTGCTACGAAGGAAGAGGATATGAGAGGAGTTACGAATTTTTTGATGTGTGTAAAAGACTGGAAAAGAACTCTGTTCACTTGAACAATCTAGGGTGTAGCGCCGCGAGGCGTGAGATGTTCGAAGAGGCATCGAAGCACTTTGAAAACGCTTTAGAACTCGATCCAAACAATACCAAAATAATGAACAACCTTGGTTTCTGCCAGCTCGAGAGGAATCTTGTAGAGAAAGCCCGGGATACCTTCGATAAGGCTTTGAATATCGACGAATCCGATCCTGTGAGCTGGTACAACAAGGGGATAGCTTTGAAAAGATCGGGTGAAGAAGGTTGGAGAGAGGCGGTTGAACGTTCTCTAGAATTGGAACCTGGATTCGAAGAAGCAAAAATGATGCTGGAAGGATGATATGCGGTTGCCGGGATTTGAACCCGGGCCACAAGCTTGGGAAGCTTGGGTCCTAACCAGTCTAGACCACAACCGCTGTTCATACGGGGGAGACCCCTTGATTTCAAGTGGAAAGGGGCGAGAGGAATCTAGAAATAAGATCTATTTGATAACTACCTGTTTATATTGAACTCTTCTTCCTTCTCGATCACTTTTTCTTCGTACTCTGGTCCTAATTTTAACGCTAAGGTCTCTATCCGGGCGATGTTCTTTCGAAATTTGCTCTTGCTTTCCGTTTCATAAAGTTCTTTGAATTCCTTCAAATTTTTGTACCTGAATACTATCACCAGTGCAAAGATGAATACCAGAAAGGCACCGCCGACCAGGGCCCACCATTTCCAATCGCCTATCCTCTCTATTAAAAATTCAAAAAATCCTGGAGAGTGATCACTCAATACCGTACCGAATATACCTATGAGGAGCAGGTAAATGCCTATCATCACGGCGATAGCTGATATCAGGAACTCGTGTTTTCGTATAGCTGTTTTAAGTGACATATGTCAATAGGATTTAGAGAACTCTACTTAAATTTTTTCTTTACGTGCCTTATTTTTTTCAATCGTGTTGGTGAGGATGATGATCATGTGAATGTAGATTAGAAAAAGCCCTCTGTACAACTTCACTCAAAGAGGGATGTATATGCATCCCTCTGTATATAGGAGCAGCGGACTGTTCTGTTGTATACATCAGATTCACTATCTCCTGTATCAAAACCGACGCCTGGGGTCCGACTATATGAGCGCCTAAAATCCTATAGGTCTCCTGTTCTACTATGACCTTGACAAAATAATCTTTTATATCCATAGCAGATCCTTTAGCAGTTTGTTCAAACGGATAATATCCTATCAATGTATCGTATATCTTTTTTGCTTCTTCTTCTTTCAAACCAACGGAAGCCACTTGTGGATGAGTGAATACAGCGTGAGGAACAGCATGGTAATCTGTCCTCATGACTCCATTACCGAAGGCGTTTTCATGGACCACCTGGGCTTCGTGATTCGCTACGTGCTTGAACATGTGTTCACCGGTGGCGTCACCTAGTGCCCATATATCAGGCTTAGATGTTTCTAGAGTTTCGTCGACTTTGATCCATCCTTTTTCATCAGTCTCTATTCCACTTTTACCAGGGTCTAGCAGGTCTGCATTTGACCTCCTTCCCGTAGCTAACAGTATCTCCTCGCATCTCACCACCTTTTTTTCTTCTCCATCCTCAGCCACGATCACTTTTTTTCCCGACTTTTTACCGACCTTAGTTACTCCGTAGCTGGTGATTATATCCATGTGCCGAGACAATTTCTTTTTCAAGACATCGGACACTTCCGTTTCCTCCGAAGGTACGAACTGAGGATTTCTACCTATTATCGTCACGTCGGCTCCCATCATCGATAGAAAATAGCCGTATTCGGCGGCGATGTAACCTCCTCCGATCACTCCCACGCTCTTCGGAAGTTCTTCAAGATCCAACAAGGTTTTACTGGTCAGATAACCTACTTTTTCCAGATCCTTTATAGCTGGTACAAAGACTCTAGAGCCTATACCTAGTATGATCTTGTCACCTTTTATGCGTTGATCACCTACATCTAAAACATAATCATCGACGAACTTAGCGGTAGTATGATAAAAATCAAGATCACGGCTTTTTTCAAGATTATTTCCTATGTTTTCACTCTGGGGTCGTATATGACTTCTCATCCTGTCCATCACATATTTGAAGTCTATCGAGTCCACTCTAGCATCTATACCGAACCTATCTGAACTATTTATGTGATCGATGACTTCAGCTGGATAAAGCAGCATCTTCGACGGGATACACCCTCTAGTAAGGCAGATGCCTCCTGGAGCTTCATTCTCTATAACGGCTATATCTAACGCAAGATCATCTTGAAGGACTCGAGTCACTACGCTCATGCCAGAACCAGTTCCTATAACAATAAGATCATATTCTTTCATTTTTTACCCTCGACAACAAATGATGTTCGGATAAGTAAATCTTTTGGTGAAACTGTTGTCTATATGCATGTAAAACAAAGAATAGTAAAGAATAAAACTTTTAAAGAATTAATCGTTACGGGTAACATGAAAGAAACAGTTCTTCATTCAAAACATGTAGAGGCAGGGGCTAGGATGACAAACTTTGGAGGCATGGACATGCCTCTCAAATTCACTAGCATCAATAAAGAGCATCAAGCCGTCAGGGAAAAGGCAGGAGTATTCGACGTTTCTCACATGGGAGAGATATTTTTGGAAGGTGACAGCGCCATAGAGTTCATAAGTGAACACTGTACCATGGACATAGTTGAATCGGCAGTCAACCAACTAAAGTATGCTCACATACTCAACGAAGACGGAGGGATCATAGACGATACTATAGTTACTAAACTTTCAGAAGATTCATGTTACATCGTGCCCAATGCAGGCAACAATGAAAAGATATATGACTGGTTCAAAGAGAGAGGCGGTGAAGAGTACGTTACTGATGTCACAGACGAAACCGCGATGTTGGCGATACAGGGTCCTGAAGCTGAAAAAGTCCTTCAAGAATTGACTGACGAGGATCTTTCTGAGATCGAGTTCTTTCAGGCAAAACAGATCCCTATAAATGACGATATCATGGATAAATTCGATAAAGATTGGCCTATGGCCGACACGCCTATAATTCAGCGAAGCGGATACACCGGTGAAGACGGTTTTGAAGTAGCTCTTCCTAATGAAGCTGCGGTAGAACTGTGGGATCAATTACAGGCACTAGATGAAGCTCCAGTAAGATGTGGATTAGGAGCTAGAGACACTCTAAGGATAGAGTTCGGTTTCCTTTTAGCCGGTCAGGACTTCGACGAATCTAGGACCACCATAGAAACAGGATGGGAAGAACAAGCAGTAGAATGGGATCATGATTTTTTAGGAAAAGAAAAGTTGGAAGAGATAAAGGAAGAAGATCACCAGATGTTGAAAGGCCTTCTCATGCAGGAAAAAGGGATACCTAGACACGGTTACGGAATCTACGACGGCGAGGATAAGATAGGTGAAGTCACCAGCGGCACCAGGTCTCCCGTGCTGAGAAAAGGGATAGCTCTAGGCTATCTAGATCCTGGTTATCAGGAAGAAGGAACTTCGGTACAGATAAAGATACGAGAGGATAAAAGAGAAGCGGAAGTTAAGAATCCTCCCTTCGTCTAGATTCACTGCACGTTCCACTTGAAATGAAGGGGTCTCCCCCGGCTTAACCAAATAGGAGGTATAATGATATGAAAAAACTTGACGGATTGGATTTGTTCACGGATATATTGAAGACGCCCGGTGTTGCGGGATATGAAGACAGTATAAGAGAAAAGATCAGAGGATTGATCGCAGAACAAGCTGATGATCCCGAAAACATAAGGGAAGATAACATAGGCAACTTGATCTATGAGATGGGCAATACCGAAGCTGAACCCAAGGTTGCGCTCGTAGCTCACATGGATGAGATCGGTCTAGTGGTTTCAAATATAGATGACGACGGTTATATAAGGATAAAGAAGATAGGTGGTGTTCTTGATCCTCTGCTTTCCGGAAGACACGTTAAGATACATACCAAGGAAGGCTCTGTAAACGGCGTCATAGGCCATAAACCCCCTCATCTGACCACGGATAAGGATAAAGACGATGAGACCACACCTTGGACTAAGACTTACGTTGATGTGGGAGCGGACTCGGCGGAAGAAGTCAAAGATATGGGCATAGACGTTCCCGATCCTATCACATTCGACAAGAAGCTGCGAAGATTGAACGATCACGTCGTCTCGGGAAGAGCTCTAGACAACAGGGTCGGCTGCTACGCACTTTTTGAAGTCATGAAAAATTTTATCTCAAAGAACGCGCCCGCAAATGTTTCACCTTCCTTCATATGGAGCGTTCAAGAGGAGATCGGTCTGAGAGGGGCAAAGGTGGTAGCTAACACCATGGATCCCGATTACGTCATAGCTCTCGACACTTATTCAACTTCGGACATGCCCGGTGTTGAACAATTTTACAAACCCATAATGTTCGGCGAAGGCCCGGTCCTACGTATGGTGGACAGCAGGGCCATCTCTTCTCCAAAGATGGTCGATCATTTTAAAGACGTGGCTGAAAAAATGGAAATTCCTTACCAGTATGGAGTCACTGGTGGAACAACCGACGGCATGGCTCTCCAGGAGAGCGGCTGTCTGGCCGTGGCGATAGGTATCCCGGTTAGATATTCTCATACTACGGTGGAGTGCGGTGACTGGAGGGATATAAAAGGCCTGATAGAACTGGTGACCGAAGGAGTCAGAGAACTACCTGTCTGAAAATAACGGCCGAGGAGTTCTCATTCATCCGGAAATATCAACTTCTCCCCTACCGCAAGATCGTCGATATCCATAACGCATTCAGGTATCTCAAGCACGTAGCGTGCCCGTTTTTCAGTAGAGATCCCCATGGTGAACGGAACCACTTCTTTTTCTATCTCCACAATATTTTTTTCCTCATCTAGGAAAACGCAGTGGAATTTAAAAAAAACAAAAAAAGAATGAAGCGTTATATTCTTCCTAGTTTTTTCAAAGTCCATCAGTAGCGCGTGATCTACATCCCTCTTGAACATCAAACCCAAAGCTTTCCCGAATGCACCTTTTACAGTCTTCACTTTTACTCTGTCCGGTAGTTTTATCGCCATGTGGTTACCGTTTAGTTATCCACGACCCTTACTAAAATTCTGTGGTGCCGGTGAACCTGAAATCCGGTATCTTTACCGCAGGTGCGGCGAAATAAGCCGGGTAGTATCCCATCGGAAACAATCTCCTTTCTTCACCTATAGCTTCGACGTTATCTAGGGCTTCGATCAGGTTCTGTGTGAACCTCAGATTTTTGACAGGCTTTTTTATCTCGCCGTCCTCTATCAACCATGTTCCGTCTCTTGTAAGACCTGTTAGGATGCCTTTCATAGGATGGATAGGTCTGCAGTAATTGAATCTCGTCACGAGGATACCTTTTTCCGTTTCTTCTATCATCTCGTCTTTTGAAAAGTCGCCGGTGCCCAACAATAGGTTCATGGCCAAGGGACTCATAGGGTTTGGCATGGGTAAAGCGTGTCCTGTAGACTCTTTATCTCCTTCTCTTCCCGCGGTATAGGAGTCGTAAACCACTTCATTGGCTACTCCACTCTTTATCAGGTCGACCCGCTGTTTCGGTACACCTTCATAATCGAATGGAAATCCCACCATGTCCTTCTCAGAGACGTCGTCATAGATATCGACCCTTTCATCCATTATTTGTTCTCCAAACCTACCGTTCATGAAACTCCTTTCTTCTTGGACACTTTTAGCACTGAACCCCATCATGTCGAGGTACATCAATATACTCTTGACCGCTAGGGGTTCCAAAACCACGTCGTATTCTCCCAACTCTATCTTTTCTGGCTCTATGTTATTCAATCCCTTTTCGACGGCGGTCTTACCGACTTCGATGTGATCGATCTCGGAAACGTCTGCGGAAAAACTCTCTCCCCATCCGAAGCCCTGGTCATCATCCCAATCCACTATAGCGTTGGTTGTCAAGTTTGCGGTGGTGAGAGTCGAGAATCTTCTTACGCCGTGTGAATTTGCAACGAACAGGCTTTTCATATCGGTCTGGAAGGCTCCATATACTCTGTCAACGCCCTCGGATCTCGCCATTTCTATTATCTCCTTCACCTTTTCGGCTCTTTGATCCGGGGAGTATTCCGCCGTCTCTTTTACAAATGCACTTTTTTCATCTATCTTATCCTTCACGGCTGGAAGGCCATAGAATTCAGGATCCTTCCTTTGGTTCTTCGCGATGGTTTCCGCTTTGGCTAATAGGTTCTTCACGTCCTTGTCTTCTAAAGAATTCGTTGTCGCGGAACCCACTTTCTTTCCAAACACGGCTCTTATCGAAAGATGTGTATCTTTCTGTCCTATATTTTGATGGATCCGTGAATTGGCGTATCTAGTCAGTGCCGTATCGCTTTGGATTATCCTTACTTCGATCTCGTCGGCCTTCGCTTCGTTCAATATCTTATCCGCAACTTCATCGAATCTCTTTCTTAGTGTTTTCGATCCTACCATTTTCCCACCCCCACTCTGATGTCAGTAAACCGAGCAGGTGCACATCCGTGGCCCACCTGCATAGTCTGTGGGGGCTCGCCCTTCCCACAGTTCGGTACTCCGTGAAGTCTCCATTCCTCTTCACCCGCTATGGCATCACAGTTATTCCAGAACTCCGGCGTTAAACCCGTATAGGTGGGATTCTTTATCAGCTTCGTTATCTCGCCGTTTTCGATTAGATAACCCGCTTCCGTACCGAACTGGAAGTTCAGCCTCTTATCATCTATGCTCCAGCTTTTTATCCCGTCGAATATTATTCCTTTTTCAGTCTCTTCGACGATCTCGTCTTTTGACCAATCCCCTGGTTCCAGGTTGATGTTGGTCATCCTCACGATCGGTAGGTTCTTCCATCCGTCGGCTCTCATGTTACCGCTCACTTCTACTCCTACTTTAGCGGCTCCCTCGCGCGAAGCTTGATAACCCACGAATATGCCGTTTCTGATAAGATCGACCTTCTTCGCCTTCACTCCTTCGTCGTCGTAACCGAAGGTTCCAAGGCCTCCTTCCGCAGTGGCATCGGAGACGATATTGACGATATCAGAACCGTATCTGAAATCGCCGAGTTTATCCGGGGTCAAAAAACTCGTTCCCGCGTAGCTTGCCTCGGTACCCAAAGCTCTATCCAACTCTGTGGGATGACCGCAGCTTTCGTGGACCTGTAATGCCAACTGGTTTGTATTCAAAATTATATCCATCTCACCTTCAGGACACTGCTCTGCCTCAAGCAGGTCAACACCTTCTTCAGCGGTATCTTCAGCATTTCCCAAAAGATCGAGATCTTCGAAGAACTCGTATCCTCTTGAGTTGTAATCCCCTCCGAAAGAATTGGGATAGCTCCTTTTCTGGGTGTCTTCTCCGTCGGAAACGTTCACTCCCAATCCACCACCGGTCATGATCAATTCCTGCTCGATCCTTGCACCTTCGGTACTTGCAAATTCTTTTATCGTTTTCCAAGCGTTGAAATTGCATTTTCTTACCTTGATCCTGTCGTCGATTTCCATCCTTTCATCGACGTCCATAAGGTAATCTAACTTCTCTTCAAGAGGTATCTTGAAGGGATCCTTTTTATAGGGAGTCGTATAACTCTCTTGGTATATTTCCACGTTTTCAAGATCGATATTGTTAGAAATTTTAGAAGAGGCAGCTGCGATCTTCAGCGCTCTCTTGATGCTCTCTTTCATACCTCTTTCGCTGAAATCAGAAGAGGATGCGAAACCCCAACCTCCTTTTATCACTCTGATACCGTAACCCTTACTTTCGCCGCTCTTTATGGATTCAACGGCGCCATTTTTAACATTGATCACTTCATTCTCAGTCTGGCTTAACCGAACATCGCCGTATTCTATACCTTCCTTTTCTAATAGGCCTATCCCTAATTCTACTATGTCCCTCATGTTTGCACCGAGATACAAACATACCCTCTCATATAAAAAACTTGGCTTCTCAGTTGAGACAGTTTTATATAGCTCTAATGTGTTTTCTATAACGGTGAATATGATGAGGAAGGATATGGGAGAGTTTAGTCTAGAGCAGCTTTTAGGGTATTCTATAGATGCGGAGAGGAAGGCCAATAAATATTATAATGATTTTTCTGAAGCTGCCATAGGGAAGTTGATGAAGGAAAGATTCAAAAACCTAGCTAGGGATGAAAAACTCCACGAAAAAGAACTTTTGAAGATACATAAAAAAGAGTTCGGCGACGAAATAGTGATACCAAAAACCGAGGGTCTACCAAAACATGAGACTGAGTTCGAATTCGACAATATAAAGAACATGGTCGATTCTCTTGAGAAAGCTATAAGGAACGAAGAGAACGCAAAAAAGATCTACGTCCATATGGCTAAAAGGTGGGATAAATATTTTAACGAGTTCAATTACATAGCTATGATGGAAAAGGGACACGCTGAATCTTTATCAGCCGAATACGACCTGTTTGAAAGGGACATAATCAAGGACGGAAACACCTGGAGGATGTCCATGGGGGATGTGTGGTCCAACGTAAGAGACAGAGACAGGATCGATTGAAGCAGTTATATCTTAAGGTCTTTTTCGCCGATACTTTACGGAAAATACTTAAAGAAGGTTTCCATTATTCTCTTTCGATAATATGATGAAGGAAAAACTAGATGAGTTCAGCTTCAAAGAATTGATGGCCTATTCCATAGAGGCGGAGAAGGAGGCTAGAAAATTCTATTCAGACTTTGCCGATGCGGCGATCGGTACTCTGGTGAAGGAGAGGTTCAAAGCTCTAGCAAAGGATGAAAAAATCCACAAAAATGAACTTTTGAAGAGGTATGAGAAAAGGTACGGTACGAGAGATTATGAAGTACCAGATACCGATAAACTTCCTCCTCATGAGACCGCATATGACTTCACTAACGCTAAAAATGCCATCGATTCTCTCGAGAAGGGTATAAAGAACGAGGAAAACGCTAGGATGATCTATATGTACATGTCGGAACGTTTTGACGACTACGCATCTTTCTTTAGATATCTCGCTCTGATGGAAAAAGGCCACTACGAATCGCTCTCGGAAGAGCTAGCGCTGATGCAGGGCGAGATCAGCCAAGAAAGAAGGGGCTCTAAAGAGGCCGTCGAGAGTTTTTGGAAAGGTATGGGCAGCGAGCAGGACTCGGCCTTTGGAGACCGCGAGCATATGAGATGAAACATATTCTCAAACACTTTTTATTTTTTTTATAATCAATCTACCTCTTTTTCCATCCCATATCTTTTCTTTAGATACCGGCACGAAGCCTTGGCCATAGTTCGGCGCCCGAAGGACCAAACTTTCATACTCCCCACCCTCTCCGGATATATTTATGCCGTATTTTTTATTCAATACTCCAAGTTCTTTCAACGCCTCTTCGTCCAATTTTCTTCCCAACCATGTTTTATCTAAACCCATAGCCGAGACGCTGACGATGATGATCACAAAATCGTTTTCTAGAAGCTTCTCGAGCAGTTCGGATTGATCCATGTTCCATAAAGGTGCGCATACATCGAGAGAGAGTTCTCTAGCCAGCTTCTCTATACGACTCATCTGATAGTTCGATGCCACAGCTCCGGTGATGAGACCGGAGATGTCTAGATTTTCTAATCCCTTTTTAAGATCAAGGAGTTCTTCTTCTTTATCCCCTTCAGTTTCTATTTTTATCAGATCGATATCCATGGATCCAGCTATTTCGGGGACCAGATGCAGATTCGGCTTATGAAACATGTAGGAGTCCTCTCTACGAGGAAATACAGTCACCAAATAGTCGATAGAAAGTCCCATAGATTGAGCTATCCAAACTGCTAAGCATGAATCCTTTCCACCGGAGAACAAAGCTGCGTATCCCATCCTCTTATTGCTCAGTCTCGGAGATGATCTTCTGGTATTTAGGGTGCTTTCGTTTACCTATCCTTTTCTCTTTATCTTGGAACACTCTTTTCCTCAAACTTTCAAGCGCATCGTCGAGAGCCTTCATCATGTTCCAATCGAATTCCTTGGCGTAAAGCATCCCGTGGTCCGTAGATAGGCGAAGCCTCACACTGTACTTTTTCTGGTTACCTTCTTTTTGATGTGAGACCACATGAACGTTCAG
>PWHU01000027.1 GCA_003555395.1 Thermoplasmata archaeon | reverse complement strand
TCTAATGGATAAGCTCAAGCTTCATTCCACTCTTATCTTTCTACTTGTACTTCATACGCCTTCGAATACATCAAAAAAAACTCTCTACCAGAATCTTATCGTCTCACTGATACTATTTCTCCATCCCGCTTTTCTTCAGATACACATCAAACCGAGCGCCGCCTAACTCCGAATCTTTGACTTCTATACTACCATCATAGCTTTCAACTATCTCCTTTACCAAATACATCCCGAGCCCACTGCCAGCATTCTCACCTTTTTTGAATCCCCTATCGAAGATCTTTTCTTTCACATCATCTGAAAGACCTTTACCGTCGTCTTCAACTGTCACAATATATTCCTCTCCTTCCACCTTCCCATTGATCTTTATCTTTTCACATCCTCCATGTTGTATAGAGTTCTCTATAAGATTGCCGAACATCGTATTCAATAGCGGGCCTCCTTTCACTTTACAGCTGAGATCATGGACTTCTAGAGCTATACCTTTTTCCTTAGCTTGCTCTTCATATTCACTTATAACCTGGTCTATCAAATTATTCATTTCAAATTCTCCTATATCTTCACCTGTTTCCACTTTCTGCAGAGTCCTCACCTTGTCGATTATCTCTTCACCACTCTGTATGCTCTTCAAAGTCTCATCTAAATAATCATCGTCTTCTTCTTTCATCAGCTGGATATATCCTTTTGCCACCTGGATTTTATTCTTAACGTCATGCCGTAAAATCGAATGTAGGAATTCCTGTCTCTCTTCCGCCTCTTTACGTTCGGTGATATCAACGTGAGTACCTGTCATACGTATCGGATTTCCTTCATCATCCCATTCAACGACTTTTCCTCTATCAACGATCCAAACCCAATGACCATCTTTGTGTTTCATCCTCCCCTCGAACTCATACATATCGGTCTCTCCTGCAAAGTGTTTCTCTAGTAACTCTTCAGATCTTTCTAAATCCTCCGGATGGGCTAGTTCTCTCCACGTTTCGATACTCGTAGGTTCTAGCTCTTCAAGCTCATAACCTACCATCTCGGCCCATCTCTCATTGAATACAGTTTCACCAGTCTGAACGTACCAGTCCCATATGCCTGCTTTTGTTCCCTTCAATGCCAGGTCCAACCTTTCCTTAACCTCCTTTGTTTTCTCTTCCGCCTCTTTCCGCTCAGTGATGTCTTGGACACTACCGATGACTTTTTTCGGGTTGTCCTCCTCATCAAACATTATCTCAGCTTTCTCTCTAACCCACTTAGTTTTTCCATCCAGTTGAATACGGTGCTCTATGTCGTAATCTCCTGTCTCCAAAGCCTCCTTCCATTTTCGGTCCACGTAATCTCTGTCTTCCGGGTGGATATAATCTAAAAATTTTTCATATTCCATGTGCTCATCTTCAGGTATTTCGAAAATCTGATAAGTTTCTTCGGACCAGTTCAATTCGTTGGTCTCAGGATAGAGTTCCCAACTTCCTACACTCGCCACTTTCTGCGATCTCATCAATCTAGAGCGGCTTTCTTTCAGCTTGTTTTCTGCGTTAATCTTATCTCTAGCTAAACCTAAATCGCCGCCTACTTCCTTCAGAAGTTGTATCTCCTCTTTTGTAACTTCTTTTTCTACAGGTAAACATACAGAAAGGATGCCTTTCAGCTCCTCGTTCCTGAGGAGCGGGACTAACACAGACTTGTGATCTTCATCGTACGAACAGTATTCGCAATCCCCGCAGTAATCGGCAGTGCTTTCTATTATCTTGATATCTTTTGATTTTAAGACCTCCTCAACACATTCAGGTGCATTTTTTTCCCCATTTGGTACATATTGCCACGATTTCCTTTCGTGATCGCCGCTATGAGCAATATTGCTTATTACTTCATCTTGGTACACAGCTATCGAAACGTCGATATAATGCCTAGTTTCAAGTAGTATATCACATGTCTTTTGGTAAAGTTTTTCGAGATCTTCTTCCCCGATTATAACTTGATTTACCTTTCTGATAGAGTCTCGGAGAGAACGCATCTCCTCTGCAATTTCTTCCGCTTCTTTTCTCTCCGTTATCTCCCTTATATTGCACTGCACAGCTTTTTCTTCTCCTACTTCATAGGTATTGCTGAGGAATTCTACCGGGATCTCTTCACCTTCTCTCGTCTCTAAAGGAAGGTCTTCGTAGCGGATCTTCCCTTCGTCTACCAACTCCTCAAACCTCTTTTTATTTTCGGCTATATCTTTAAAAGTTCCTATATCCCAGAGTCTTTTTCCTACTAGTTCTTCTTTGCTGTATCCTATGATGTTTTGCAAATGTGGATTAGCGTCTTTTATCTTACCCGACTCAGCATCGATGATCAACATCCCGTCATAGGCTGTCTCGAAAAGCCGTCTATATCTTTCCTCGCTCTCTTTCAATTTATCTTCTTTTTTCTTACGTTCGGTTATATCCTGAAGAGTTTCTATCGCTCCTACCCTGTTTCCCTCAGAATCCTCTAATGGAGAGGACGTAAAGAAGATCCATACCTCCTCTCCTTTCATTTCAAATCGATCTTCCCCTTCATAGGCACCTGCTATCAAAGGACTCTCTTCCACCTTTTCACCGTAGTGCCTTTCTATCTCCTCAAAAGATGCATCTTCGACAACTATATCTGCTAGAACCGGTCGTTCATCTTCATAGAAAGCTTTCCACGGCTCGTCCTTTCCAATCATCTCATCTTTAGAGATGCCAGTAAGTTCTTCACAAGCCTTGTTCCAATGGGTCACCTTATGGTT
This sequence comes from Thermoplasmata archaeon, assembly GCA_003555395.1. Classification (GTDB taxonomy): domain Archaea; phylum Thermoplasmatota; class Thermoplasmata; order Halarchaeoplasmatales; family Halarchaeoplasmataceae; genus Natronoplasma. The sequence goes on along the minus strand of PWHU01000027.1, from coordinate 1,178 downwards.
TTCATCGATAACAAAACTCGGAACTGACACTTCCTCGACAATTTCGTAAAGGCGGTTCTTAGTTTCTTCTAGTTCTTTCTCTTTCTCTACTTCTTCAGTAATATCATCTATCGTTGCCACCATCCCATCGAATTTGTCCTCTTCGTCGTACAGTGGAGCCGCGTTTACCGATAGGAGTCTTCTCTTTCCATCGGGCCATTCGATCGCATGCCTAACATCATAGACCGCTTCCCCCTTCTCCTTAACCAATTCAAAAGGTAGTTCTTCTACAGGATACTCATCTCCTTCAAAATCAGTGATCTTCCATTTTGGATCATCATAAGTACGATCTTCTATCTCGCTCTTGGACAAGCCCAATACCTCTTCAGCCCTATCATTTGCCCACACTATATTTCCATCTTTATCAACTTTGGTTATACATTCAGGACTGGTCTCAGCGATCTGTTCGATGAAGTTCCTTTCTTCTCGAAGTTTTTTTTCCCTTCTTTTCCTTTCCGTGATATCCTGGGTGAAGGCGAACTCGAGTTCTTCGTCTCCATGCTTTATATAGTTCCGAAACACTTCTACAGGGAACACCTCACCTTCCTTTGTTTCATGCTCTCTTTCGATCCTTTCGGATTTCTTTTTCTTGAGTCTCTCCCAGTGTTTTTTTCTTACCTTCTCATCCTCTTCATGTTCAACATCGATATCCCAAACATACATGGTTCGAAGTTCGTCTTCAGAGTAACCGAGAATTTCTTCAACTCTCCGGTTAGTATAAACAAATTTTCCATCGGAATCTACCCAAAATATACCTGTAGTGGCTTTATCTACTGAATTTTTGGTAAGTTCAAGCTTTTTTTCCATTTGGTAATGTAAAAATTCTTGGGAGATAGCCTGTGCGAGCACATTAAATTGGGTTTTCGGATCTCCACCTTTTCGGAAATACCTATCTGCTCCTAAATTCAAAGCATCCATGGCAACTTCCTCTCTGCCTTTCCCAGTAAATATAATAAAAGGGATATCCATCTCTCTTTTATTCCTGACTTTCTCCAAAAAATCAAGACCGTCCATCTTAGGCATCTGGTAATCTGAGACGATGACGTCTATATCCTCCTCATCTAGTAAATCTAGACCATCCTTTGCCGAAGAGGCAGTTATCACGTTTATTCTCTCCTCTTCCTTTTCCAAAAATATCT
>PWHU01000004.1 GCA_003555395.1 Thermoplasmata archaeon | reverse complement strand
GGCGTATGAGATGAAGATCAAAAAAACGATACAAAAGATATCAAACTGGGGGAAGGAGTAAAATATGAAATCGATGACTTGTTTCGGACTCTTCGTCACCACCATCCTTTCTCTGATCCTAGGGTTGATCCTACAAAGCTGGGTCTTCTTGATAGTGGCGATAGCCAACTTATCTATACTCGCGGTGGGTAACCTGGGAGCCATAAAGGGAGAAGTCAAACTTGAAGTCAAAAGAAAGTCAGAAGAGATGAGCATCTATGAAAATGACGAAGTATGGATAGAGTTATCTATCAAAAATGATGGAAGAGCTTTGAACTATCTCGAAGTCTTCGATTCTTTACCTTCAAACACAGAAGTTGTAGAAGGTTCCAACCATCAGGTCCTGAAATTGGATGAAAACGAAGAGAAAACCATCCGATACATGATATCTTGTCCCAGACGGGGGAAGATCAGTATAGGCCCCATCAAACTCAGGTACAGAGACCCACTAGATTTTCACGTAGAAGAGTGGACGAGCTATGAACTGATGAAACTTTTCATTCTGCCCACCACTCACGAGATGGAAAGCGTGAACGTTAGACCTTTCTACACAAGGAGTTGGATAGGAAATATCAGTTCTCAAAGCATGGGGCTGGGCAGCGACTTTTTTTCTCTTCGAGATTACAGAGCGGAAGATGACTTGAAAGATATAAACTGGAAGGCGACCGCTAGATTCCTCAAGCCCATGACGAACGAATTCGTAGGGGAGAGAGCCGGCGATGTGATAATAGTGGTGGACGGCCATAGATTCAGCAGGATAGGTGACGTCCAAAGGAATACTCTCGACGCTACTGTGAGAGCCGCGGGGACCTTAGCTTCTTCCATCCTTGCGGACAGGAATCGAGTCGGGCTGATAATCCTCGGTGACTACCTGACCTGGCTGTATCCCGACGCAGGAAGAGATCATTTTTACAAGATAATGGAGAAATTGAGCGGGGTTGAAGAAGGAGGACACTGGGAGTTGAAAGATACTAAGTGGTTATTGAAACGGTTCTTCCCGAGTCGAAGCATGATCATCTTCATCTCACCCCTCCTCTCAAAAAGGGTTAGTGAAACGATTATCGATATCTGCATGAAAGAGTACAACGTCATGGTGATATCACCCAACCCTCTTATCATACAGAAGGAGATAATCGACGATCATAACGTCCTAGCGGAGGAACTCTCACAGCTCGAAAGGGAAATAGTCCTAGAGAGATTGTGGAGATACAGCATAGTTGTAGATTGGGATCCAAATGAGCCTTTAGAGGCGTCCTTAGAGGGGGTGATAAGATACTGGAAAAGGAGTTGAAAAAAGATTTACACAAGATTTTTCTCATCATATCCGTATTGACTGTAGGTGCCTTAGCTTCCATCACAACTTATGATATATTCGGATGGTGGTTTCCCTTTATCGGTGGAACATTAGCTGTTCTAGGCTTACTATCCGACAAAAATCCGCTCATAGATATGGGTATTTTTTCTTCAGCCTTTTCGTTCTTCTACTTTCTTCACCATATCCCTCTAAATTACGCAAATCTGTTCTTTATACTCGCTATGTTCTTCCTTTACTTCGCGGTATGGTCTCTGATGAGGAGAGCTACACTGATAGAGGGTGTAGAAAAAGATCTGGTGGGCGAAGGAGAAAGAGACTTTCTCCAAGAATACAAAGAACATTCGGTACTTTATCAGGTCCGAACTATACTATTAGGCTTTTTGGTCGCCTCTACTGGTAGTCTTATAGCTGTCCACAGTTTCATCGGAATTTTTTCGATCAGGGTCCATACCTTTTTGATGCTTCTGATCAGTATAGGAGTGATCGTCTCGGCGTATATCGTGGTAGTTATCCTGCCAAAGTACTTTACCGTTAGAGAAGGCGGAAGCGAGGAAAAGACTAAAGCAAAAGATTAAAGTGCGTGTCTCAACATTTTCTCACTTGTTGACTTCGTCGAAACGCATAAGGAGGATTTAATCCTGAACAGAAAAACGCTAGCCGGCATAGTATTGATACTCTTTCTCCTCGTCTCGTGGAGCCTTGGGAATGTAATGCATCTGTCACCCACTCTTGGTAAGAGTCCTCAAGAAGTCAGTATCACTGTTCCATTCATATTATGGCCTATATTTCTTTTTATAATGGCAGGTGCGCTTTACTTATGGGGAAGAACACCGACCTATCTTGCGGTGCCAGTTCTCCTGTTCGCGGTCATGATCTCACCTTATATCTTCTTACGATACGGCTTCCTTTGGCCGGGACTGATAATCGTCACCATCGTTCTGATGACACTTCTTTATATCAAGGGATACAAAGACAGGGGTTTGCCCGCATTTGCGGTGGTGTTGATCGGTGCCGGTATACTTATCTTCATAGCTACCGTTTTCGGCGGAGGAGATCTCATACCCATCGAGACAGGTGGGAACGGCGAGGCTCCTTCATTACCGTGGGATGATCCTGGAACTATGATAGAGACCACTTTCGGCGGCTCTGGAAATTTTCTACTCATTATATTGGTCGCTATTATCCTGATTTTTTTGACGATCCAAAAGATCATACCTTTGCTCGATACCTGGAGATCCGGGGAAGAGGAAGACGAGCATATAGAAGAAGACATCTCGTCTACCGTAGATAAAGCTCTAAGTGATCTTTACGAAGGAAAGGACGTAGAATCTACCGTATTAAGATGTTACCAGAAGATGTGTTTTATACTGAAAAAAAGAGGTGTAAAAGATACTGAGTTCACAACACCTAGAGAATTCGAAAAAAGAGCTATCAAAAACCTGAAAGTTCCAAGTTCGAACATATCTGAGATAAGAAAAGTTTTCGAAGAGGCAAAGTACAGTACTCACAAGCTAGGTGACGAGGAAAGAAATAGAGCCGTCGAAGCTCTAAAAAAGCTTAGACACGAATTGGAGTGAGTTTCATGAGAGAATCCACCGTTTCGAGTACATCGGCAAAAATCGGTTCCACACGCACTTCAAAAGAAGAAGGAGATCTATTATACTACGGCTTCATGACTTTTTTAGTTATCGTTTTAACAGCGATAATGTTGTCATGGGGAGGACAGCCGCAGTTGACTTTAGCTATCATCATCTTGCTGATAATCGGGCTGAATTTGTTATCTTGGCTCTACGGGAAAACCGATGAAGCGGTCATATGGGAACAGGAGGAAGAATTGAGCGAAGAGTTGAATCTAAAATTGGCCGAGACCTCGGATCTGTTTCGCAGAGCTTCGCAGGGTATGGAACTGAGTCAAGGTCTCCTGGAGAAGAAGGTAAGAAATCTATTCATGAGTAAGTTGAAGGACGAAAAGAACCTTTCACAGGAAGAGATCAGAGAACTCCTCCAAAATCCTGAAGATTTTCGTCGAGTTGTAGACGACGAGGTGATATCCGATTTTGTATTGAGTAAATTGGATGACCAAGAAGATGTAAAAAAAGAGATGGATAAAGAGTATGAAGACTGGATATTAGGTATCATAGAGAGTATAGAAAGATGGAAATGAGAGGAATAAAAACATGAAAAAGGGAAGACCTTTCGTTTACTTGGCTGCATTCGCGGTCGCCGGCGTCGTTATGGGCAATCTATTCGGTAGTCCAGTCTTCTTTATCGGCACCTTTTCCTCTCTCGCACTGTTCGTGGTCGCTGTTAGATCTTTACCTCCAAAGGATTTTGAAGTGGAAATAGAAAGGGTATCGGACGACGGCATCAAAGAGGTCTACGTGGAAGACGAGCTCGAGATAAAGATAAAATTGAAGAACCATGGGGGTGAACTCCGCTTCCTGGAGATACACGACATACTTCCACCTTTGGTGGAGGTAACAGAGGGATGCAATCACCGGATTTTGAAGATCGAAAAGAACGAAAAAATCACTCTGACCTACAAGATAACGTGCCCAGTGACCGGTAAATTCAAGATAGGCCCCACGAGACTGAGATATAGAGACGCTTTCAATTTCTTCTCGGAAAAGTTGACGTCGGGAGAAAAGATGGAGTTGAGGGTCTTACCGAGAACTGAAGATATGGAGAAAATTAACATCAATCCGAGCTATACCAAACATTGGCTGGGAGATATAAAATCTAAAAGCATAGGTGTAGGCAGCGATTTTTTCTCTTTGAGGGAGTATCTGCCTGGAGACGAGATGAGAGATATCAACTGGAAAGCTACAGCAAAATATCTAGATCCGAAGACCAACGAATATGAGGGAGAAAAATCCGGCGACGTGATCTTGGTTGTCGATGCCTACGAGGAGGGCATGATAGGAACAAGAGAGAACAATCCTGTGAAGGCCTCCATCGACGCCGCCGCGTCCTTGGCTTCCGTCCTGCTCTCTGCACGGAACCGGGTAGGCCTGGTTGTTTCCGGAGAATACCTTAACTGGGTCTATCCCACTACGGGAAAAAATCACTACCACAAGATAATGGCTAATCTTACCAAATTTGAAAGCGGCGGCGCCTGGGGACTAGAGGGGGTCAAATGGATGTTAGAAGAGTTCTTTCCCAGGAAGAGTATGATCATATTCATCTCACCTTTAACGGTTCCGAAGTTCAGTGAGACCATAATCGATCTGAGCATGAGGGAATACGACGTGATGTTGATCTCACCCGACCCGCTGAAGATAGAAAAGGATATACTAGACGATTACAAGGAGGGTGCTGAAAAACTGTATAGTGCCGAGAGAAAACATCTGTTGGATAAGTTATGGGCGCACGGTACCATAGTGGTGGATTGGGATCCCAACGAACCGTTAGAACCCACCCTTGAGGAGGTGTTAAGATACAGACAAAGACGGAAATGATGGATAGAACGATCGTTTCAGGCATTATCTTTTTCCCAGGTATACTCGCCGCTCTTTTCTCACTTCACTCTGTATATTGGTTCTTACCGCTGATATTCATCTCTATCCCTATCGTTGGTTTCAACCTGCGGAATTTTTTTCTTCTAGACCTCGGCGTGCTTCTCTCTCTCTTCTCATATTTTTTCGCCAACCGCGGACTGAACCCTTCTGAACTTACGGTACTTCTTTTGATCATAGGGATCTTCTTCTTATTCCTCGGTATCTGGTTCTACGCTAGAAACATGTTACTCCTCAGTGGTATAGAAAGAACTCCCGGGAGTGAAAAGTACATCGCATCGTTCAAAATTGCCGCATTTACTGAGATTACTGGCGATCTCTTCATCGGCGCTTTACTCGCCCTTATCGCCTCTTTCATAGGTTTGAACAGCTTCATGGGCCTAGAGATGAGGGCGGAAGTAGAAATGTTGTTATTCATCGTGCTCTCGTCCTCCGTTTTCCTCGCTATGTACCTCATCGTTAAACTCTTTTCTCTAGAAGAGGAGGAGGTCAAGACCTTTTTTGACCGCTAGTTAGAGCCTGTAAACCAATCGAAGGGACCTTTTTTAGCAGTAGAGACGACCTTAGTGTCTGCGAGAAGATCACCGGTCCTTGTGGAGTACATTATCAATAATACCGATTCTATCAGACCGAAGACCACGCCTATAAGAGGAAGGCGAAGGAGATATTTTGTTATATTCCTCAAGAAAGATTTTTTCAAAGATATCCGGTCTCCTCTTCTATCCCTCACCTCCATCTTAAATATCATCTTTCCTATCGTCTTCCCCCAACCGTTCCCTGATTCTAGCACTATAAAATAGGTAAGAAATACCGTACTATAGATCAGATGTATAGTCAGATCTTGAAACGAAGTGATGATCAGGATCTCCTGAAGGCTCAAAGCTCCGCCTCGAAGAGGCGCCAATCCTTCCGCCAGGTAAGAACCTAAATACTCCATCCATCCCTGGGAGATGAGGCCTAGCCTGTGAAGAACGAAAGCAGCAAACTCGATGGAGAGCCTGATGATCACCGCATCTATCAGAAAAGCGATCACTCTCCATAGAGCGTTAGCCCGTATTTCGGAGGACTTTTCGGATGAGCCCAATTTTAAGGAGCGATATTTACCCAATCTGCTCATGTTTTCGACCCGCTGTTTACATTTTCGTTATCCTTTTTATAGTCAATCCCCATACTGAAGGTATTCATCCTCCTGATCTTCTGTTTCCTCAAGCTCATCAGTAGAGATCTCTTCATCCTGTGGAGGATCTTTAGAGTCGGACACTTCATACTTTTCTGATGTATCCATATACTCTTCCCGCGATCCTTCGGGATCTTCATCAGTAGAGGATTCATTCTTTTTCTTCATATACAGATACAGATAGACTCCGCCAAATAAAACGATCATCAAAAAAGATGATATCCCAAAAAAGGCCACATAGCCGCCTGCCCAAACCACCATGGAAGAAAACAACCCTCTTCCGATGATCACTTCTACGGTGATACCAAAACCAGCTAGACCTCCGATCGTGAGAGGTCTTAAGACCAATGAATACTCATCCCCTTCGGGTATGGTGATATGGGCCTTAAAGGACCTAGTACTTATGTTAGAACCCTCTGATATTTTTTCCACCTCGTGAAAGGTACGATCATCGGGATAATCGCTAAGTTCGTCCGTCGGCATCAGGATAATCTGTACTGGATCTTTGCTAGACACCGAGACCCCAAAATGTATTTTATCTCCTTCCTCCGCACTAAAATTGAAAGAGTAAATATCATCATTGGAGTAAAAAGTCGGTGACTCATGATGAGGGATGAATGGAAGTTTTTCACCTGCATCGATCCGAGGGTCTTCTAATCTTTGAAATAGACTATGAGAGTCCGTTAGCATAAAAGTGGATGATCCAACGATCAAGATAGTGACTATAACCGACACTGAGGCTAGTATCATCCATCTCATCCGAAGACACCGTTTTTAGATGATAATAGCATATATTAATCTATCCCTTCAGCGTAAAATCTTGAGCAAAAGATTGAAATGCTATCACTCTCTGATTCTTTTCAATATCTCTCTCGAGGTAAAAGCTTGGATAAAAAAACCACAATAGGCATAACTTTCATCTTATTTCTAGTCGCTACCTGGTTGATAGGTAATATGATGAGTTTTCAATACGCCGCAGGAAGGCAGGATGTAGATCTACCCAGCCTGGGCGTTATAGTGGCCCTAGTACCTTTGGTCATGGTCGGTATCATCTTCTACCAAGGTAGGACCCGTATGTTCTTATTCCTGTTCAGCTTCGCGTTGTTTTGGATCATAGCGCCCATCTTTTTTCACGTATTGGGCGCTTTATACTTCGGCCTAATCTTCCTAGGACTGTTTTTACTTTTTTTAGCCTTCAAGATGGGGTACATAGATTCAAAAAAAGTTGCGGCGATGACCGGTTTTTTTATCGCACTCGGTGGCTTTATCTTTTGGGTTTACAGTGATCTTCTAGCCGATGCTCTCTATGGTCATTTTCCCTCCGCCCCTATAACTGCTGAAGATTTCGGCGAAGGTTTTACCTATGTTTGGGATCGGACTGGAGCTGCTGCAGAGAGTGCAGGAGGACCGGGGATATTGATGTTGGCTGTGATCGTCATATCTGCCTTGGGATTCTTCGTCTATCAAAAATTGGAGCCGATGCGTTCCGATCCCGGCAAGAGAGAGGACGAAGAAAAGATGGAGAGCGATATATCTTCAACTGTAGATAGGGCCCTAACAGAACTTCACCAGGGAAAGGATATAGAATCGACCATATTGAGATGCTATCAGCGTATGTGCTTGATCTTGGAAAAGAAGGGGGTGGAGAACGAAGATTTCATGACGCCCAGAGAATTTGAAAATGTAGCGGCTGAAAAATTGAACGTCTCAAGCTCAAATATATCCGATATAAGGGAGATCTTTGAATTGGCTAAGTACAGTTCCCACCAGCTTGGGGACGAAGAGAAGGAAAGGGTAGTAAAAGACCTTAAGGCCTTGAGAGACGAATTGGGGGGGATCAGATCATGACAGAGGTGACCTCTGCGTTCACAAATATCAAAGAGGATTTGTTCGATAGAAAAGAGAATTCCTCTTTTTACTATTTGGCTTTGCTCTCATTGACCGTTCTGTTCTTTCTGTTGATGCTCGGTAACGGAACCGGTATCCTTGGAGCTCTGGGTCGAGCTATCGGATTTTTCATACTGATAATCCTCGGTTACAACCTGATAGATTGGAATCTTGAAACCACCGAAAATTTCGAATTATGGAGGGAAAAAAGAGAGGTCGATCAAAAGGTCAATCTCAGGATACTAGAAACTTCAAAATTGGTGGATAGAGCCGCCGAGGGAGAAAAACTGAGTGAAGAAAATATTGCGGAGAAGATCAGAGACGTATTCTTCATCAAACTGAAAGAAAGAAAAGATCTTTCGGAAGGCGATTTACGGGCACTGTTAGATGATCAAAAAGAACTGCGTAAAGTCATACAGGATGAAAAAATATCTGATTTTATACTGTACGGTTTCGAGGATCGAGAGGCCCATGAAGAAAAGAAAAAAGATGATGGGATTATAAAAAAAACTAAACTCTTCGGGTCCTCGGGCAAAAATGGTGAAAAGCAGAAAAAAGAGATAGAAAGGATGATCCGGAGGATAGAAAGATGGGAGTGATAATGTGAAGAGAAGTAGGATCTTCCTTTATCTGACGGCTTTAACGCTCTCGACGCTCATACTCGGTAATCTGTTCAGGAGCTGGGTGTTCCTGATCGGTGCCATCTCTACTCTAGCTCTTTTCGTTGCCGCCAGCAGATCACTGCCTCCCGATGAGATCGAGTTGAAGATCGAACGAGAAGCCGACCAGAGGGTCAAAGAAGTCTATGTGAAGGACGAACTCGAAATGACCATACATATAGAGAACAGGGGAGAAAAACTCCGTTTTCTGGAGATACACGATATACTCCCTCCTTTAGTGGAATTGACGGAAGGTTCGAACCACCATGTATTGAGTCTGGATATGGGTGAAGAGAAGGAACTTAACTACAAGATATCCTGTCCCGTTACAGGAAAGATAGATATAGGGCCTATAAGAGCGAGATACAAAGACGGTATCGGCTTTTTCACCAAAGAACTTGAAGGAGCTGAAAAGAAGAGGATACAGGTGCTTCCAAGAACAGAAGAGATGAAAAGAGTAGATATAAATCCGAGCTACACCAAGCATTGGCTCGGCGATATAAAGTCCAAAAGTATAGGTGTGGGTAGCGAATTTTTTTCTATCCGTGAATATCACCAAGGGGACGAAATCAAGAACATAAATTGGAAAGCGACCGCGCGATATCAAGCACCTTTTACCAACGAATACGAAGGAGAAAAATCTGGCGATGTGATACTCGTGGTCGACGGGTATGAAGAAGGTGTGGTAGGAATAAGGAGACAAAACACTCTTCAAGCATCGATTGATGCCGCCGCTTCTTTAGCTTCTTCTACACTTTCAGCACGGAACCGGGTCGGCCTCATAGTTTCGGGCGAATACCTAAACTGGGTATATCCTGCAACGGGCAAGAACCAGTATCACCGCATCCTAGCTAATCTGACAAAATTTAAAGGAGGAGGTACCTGGGGTTTAGAAGGTATCAAATGGCTTCTTGAGGATTTTTTTCCGGCTAGAAGTTTGATCATCTTCATCTCGCCTTTGACCGTTCCAAAATTCAGCGAGACTATGATCGATCTGTGCACGAAAGAATACGACGTTATGGTCATATCTCCCGACCCGGTGAAGATAGAAAGAGATGTTATAGAAGATCACGAGGAGGCGATAGAAGCTCTCTACAGGACGGAAAGAGAACATCTTCTAGAACTGTTGTGGAGACGCGGAGCCGTGGTCGTAGATTGGGACCCCTATGAACCGTTAGAACCCGCTCTTGAGGAGGTGTTAAGATATCAGCAGAGATTAAAAAGATAAAGACGATCTGGGTCTCCGGGTTGATCATGATGTCCGGTGGACTCGCCAGTCTCATATCTATGCACTCCCCCTACTGGTTTTTCCCGCTGATCTTCATTTCTATATCTCTGATCGGTTTTAACCTCAAAAAGTCATTTGTACTCGACACTGGAATTTTATTATCTGTTATTTCATATCTTTTCGTCAACAGAGGACTTCAGCTTAAGACCCTTAACATCTTATACATAATCGGAATATTCTTTCTTTTCGTCGCAGCCTGGTTCTGCGCAAAGAACACTCTTATGGTCCAGGAAATGATCAACGCCTTCGAGGTCCCTGACGGCGAAAGATTCGTTTCTTTCAGAAGGTCTTCTTTGACTGATTTATTCAACAACCTTATTCTCTCGGTATCGATAGCCGTAATAGGCTCCTTCATAGGAATTTTTAGTTCACTCGGAGGAGGTCTGAGTGCCGACCTAGAGATCATACTCATGGTGGTTTTTTCGTCCTTGGTGTTCTTTATAATGTATGTTATAACAAACCTCCTTTCAAAAAGGAGAGCAGAGTAGAGAACGACTTTAAGGCGTTCTTAACATTCATTCAAGGGATAACGAGGCAAAACATTTTATATAAGGGTTTATTGATTGTGTTACGACAGTTTAGTTTATCTTCAAATGGAGTGTGTATTAATGGAATCGATTGTTAGCGAGGCTCTGTCCGAAACTGAAAGCAGCAAATCAGGAAGGAAGGAGTCACGAAAACGAGAAGACGAGGACCTGTCTGCCGCTGACCAAGAGTTGAGAGAGGTTCTGAAAGACTTGAAAACCAACATCAAGATAGTGGGAGTCGGTGGTGCTGGTTGCAATACCGTTGAGAGGATCTCAGAAGAAGGTTTACAGGGAGCCGAGCTCATAGCTAGCAATACCGACGCACAACACCTCTTGACCGTCCTAGCCCAAAGGAAAGTACTGTTGGGTAGGAGGAAAACAGGAGGACTGGGAGCGGGTGCTAGACCCCAGATAGGTATGGAGGCCACCGAAGAAGCTAAAGAAAAGTTAAAACAAATACTAGAAGGGAGCGACCTAGTATTCATCACATGTGGACTCGGTGGAGGTACCGGTACTGGAGGTGCCCCTGTAGTGGCAGAAGTAGCCAAAAACGAAGGTGCTCTCACCGTAGCTGTATGTACAACTCCTTTCAAAGCGGAAGGCGCGTCAAGGATGGAAAATGCGGAATGGGGGCTATCCAGGCTAAGAAAAGTCGCCGATACCGTGATAACCATACCCAATGATAAACTGCTAGAACTCTGTCCGCGGTTATCTCTAAATAAGGCGTTCAAGGTGGCGGACGAAGTACTGATGAGGTCTATAAAAGGGATGACGGAACTCGTTACCAAACCGGGCCTCGTGAACCTGGATTTCAACGATATTAAAACCGTGATGGAGGGCGCCGGAGTAGCCATGATCGGTATGGGTGAAGACGATTCCGAGAACAGGGCCGAAAAGGCCATCGAAGAAGCTATCAACTCTCCGCTAATCGAAGTTGACATAAGCCAGGCGAACGCTGCTTTGATCAACGTCGTCGGCGGAAACGACATGACGGTATCAGAGGCTGAAAAGGCCGCTAAGATAGTTGAAAGCAAGATAGGAAAGGACGCGAGGATAATCTGGGGAGCATCGGTTGAGCCGACCCAGGATAAAAGCTTGAAAGTGATGGTGGTCATCACAGGCGTCAAATCCAAACAGATATTCGGAAGTACCGCTCCTGCAAAGAAAAAAGAAATCCAAACAGTCGGATGAGGGGAAGTAGATGGACATAGTAGAAGGATCTTGGAAAGTACAGGATAAAATCGAAGAAAAAGCAGGTAAGATAGGTAAAGGTAAATTCGGCCGTATACTCAAGATGGCTAGGAAGCCAGATATGGATGAATACAAAAAAACCCTACTCATCGTTGTGGGAGGTCTTATGCTGATAGGAGGCGTCGGTTTCCTCATATTTTGGCTTTGGGGAAATCTGCCCGACTATTTTATGATCGGAGGAATGTGAGATGAGGGCGAGGTGAAACGATGGGACTACTAGATGACTTTACAGAGGACGAAATAGTCAAAGAAGAAGAAAAAAAATTTCCTGAAGAGAAAGAAGAAAAGGAAGGAAAAGATAGGGGAATATATTTACAATGTGAGCCTAATAAAAGATCTATACCCACAAGGGAGAAGGCAACTTATAAAGTAAAATTGGTCAACTCCTTCCCTTCTTCAAGAAAGGTCGACCTGAGTATACATCTGATTTACATCTCAGACAAAGAGAAACCCATACCTTGGCAGATAAGATTATTCGATAAAGAAAAATTGAGCGAACCTTCGGATACCTTTGAAAAGACCATAGAGGTGGAAGGTGGAGATGAAGAGATCATACCCGTGGAAGTCAGCGCTCCCGAAGGAGCGAGCTATGGAGATAAAGCGGAATTGATCATCCGGGCGACCTCGTCTAAGGATAAGATGCTGTCAGACTCGTTGACTTTGATCACCGCCGCTAGACCGGCGGTGGGGGCCATGAAAACCCAGATAAACCAGGAAAAGAATGTTGCAGATTATATAGCTTCCTGGGCGAAGGATAAAGATATGGGGGTTTTTTCTATACTGGCCCCAAAACCAGTAAGAGGATATGTGTTCATCGAAGCGATGAATCCTACTATGGTGGATGAGATAAGTGATGGAACGAGAAAAGCTAAAGGTATAATAGGTGGGGAAACGGAGATCGAAGAGATAGAGCACTTCTTAGCGCCAAAACTCGCGGTCGAAGGTATTGCTGAAGGTGATATCGTAGAACTATCCGCAGGGCCCTTCAAAGGCGAGAAGGCGAGAGTGGCCCAGATCGACGAAGCTAACGACGAGATCACGGTAGAACTGTTCGAAGCTACCGTACCTATACCTGTAACGGTCAGAGGCGATCATGTAAGAGTCTTGGAAAAGGACGAATGACTCAATAATAAATATAATATATGACATGTGTAAAGAGATGATAATATGGCAACCGAAACGATCGAAGCCTTGATAGACGGCGGCGAAGCGAGTGCGGGACCACCCTTAGGTCCCGAACTGGGACCTTTAGGAGTAGACATAATGAAGATCGTTAACGCGATCAACGATGAGACCGAGAAATTTGAGGGGATGAAAGTCCCGATAAAATTGACAGTAGATACCGATTCCGGTGACTTTGATATAGAAGTAGGAACACCTCCCTCCTCCGCACTGATTTTGGAAAAGGCGGGTATAGAGAAAGGGAGCGGTAACCCTAAGACCAGCAAAGCCGGTAACATCACCATCCAACAGGCAAAAGAGATCGCTGAGATGAAAGATAACGACCTGTTGGGTAAAAACTTGAAGCAGAAAACCAAAGAGATCATAGGTACCTGCGTTTCTATGGGCATAACGGTCGATGAAAAGGAGCCGAAAGTGGTTGAAAAGCTTATAGATGAAGGGGAATATGACTCCGTATTTTGATCGGTAAAGATCACTATAATCTTATCTTTCTAGCTTTACCCCTCTCGATGAGTACTTCCGCAATATCTTCCTGGAGCGTTACAACGTCTTCTTTGTTCAATTCGTAGGACGTATCTAAATCCACAAATGGTGGGACGTCTTCAAGTATGTGTATCAACAGCTCCTCGTGTGGTTCGACTTTTTCCCGCTCTATCTCTTCCGTACCTGTGGCCTGATCTTCTTCTTTTTCAGCTTTGCTCTCTTCTCTTTCCTCAGCTTTCTTTTCCTCTTTCTCGCGCTTCCCTTCCCTGCTTACCTCTTCTTCATCTCGGTCATCTTTTGGCTTGCGCTTGTACTCACCCAAAAAGACGATATTCTTAAGATCTTTTAGAAGACTTGAAACTTCGTCCAGCAGCTGCAGTTCCTTATCAGTAAGATTTTTCGTACTGACTGCCTGTCCTAATGATTTGTGATATGCGGCGAGGACTATCTTTTTCTGCCTCTCTTTGAAAAAAAGTTCAGATATCTTCTTCACTCTCTCATACTGCTTTTGCACCCTTTTCTCACTTTTATTGCTCGGCGTTATACCTATTTCCTCTGTCTTCTTTTCTAGATCCTGTATATACTCTCGCAATCTTCGGTAAAAATCATCTGGTAGGTCACAGGGCTGTTCGTAATCTTTTTCTCTCTCCCACACGTCTACGACGTCTTCGTAGGTAAGGTCATCGTCCGCCATGGTCTCATCAATCTCGCTATATTATATGTGTTTTTGGAAGGCTGAAAATCGTGAAAACGATCTTCCGTCAAAAGGTGAAGACGGTCCCACAGTTTAAACATTCTTCAGCTTCTGTGCTCACTTCAGTCCGGCAGTTGGAGCAGACCGTTTTAGTTCTACCGTTCATCTCCACATCCAACATCTCTTCTCCGCACATGATACATTCGAACTCGTTGGGAACGAATGCTCCGCAGAAAGGACACTCCACCAATTCTTCTATATAGCCTTCCTTCTGATCTTCTTCTACCATCGAAAGAGAATAGGGATAAAGATATTAATCCTTTTTCCTCTCTATCACTTTAACTTCGCCCCATCTTCCCGTAGAGATCTGTTTTCCGTAGCCTCTGTCCTGTACGTAGCCGCTAGCTACTCTTATGATCTCTCCCGTTTTGAACTCTTCTTCTATCCTATCGGTCTCTTCGTTCCAGAAAACCACTTTTATGGAGCCGGTACCGTCGTCGATACGTACGTTCCTGACTTTACCTTGTCCGTTATCGTTCTCAAAGGTCCTTAAGGTTCCTAGGTCAACGATTTTCCCTTCTACTGTACACTCGTCTCCGGGTCTAACGCTCTCTATATCGTCTACAGCCTCTTCGTTCCTGTTCTCTTCTGCTACGATCAGGTATGCTAAAGCCTCTTCGTCGAAGAAACCGTGAAACTCCTCTCTCTTTTCATCTATCTCCTGGTCGAATTCTTCTCTCGTGTACAAGTCCGATACCATCTCGTATAACTCGTCAACGGTGGGCATGATCCGATTCGACAAGCGAGGTGATTGATTAAAATCTATCGGTGAACTTTACGTCAACTCTAATATCCTATCTAGCACCTCTAGATTACTCGGAAGATCCGAAGATACTGTGGGTCTCAATTTTCTCTCGCTGCCGAAAAGATTCTTTACGGTACCTTCTTTTTCGACGCTGTTACGTATGGGTATCGTCAGATCCTCGATATCTTTCATCTCATGGTCTTTGCCTGCAGATAGATGTATGATCTTCTTGCCTTCAAACCGCTTCAGCGGTATATCCTCGTTTCCAAAGATCAGTACCGTTTCGTTCTTCACCTCGTCTTTAGTTATACCACATTCAGAAAGACCGTAGGCGTTAGCTCCCGGCTGAACGACGATCTTGTCCTTCAAATCGTCTGCTTTCGAAGGAGTGACCACGCCTATGCCGTCGTTGAGTTCTTCCAAAGAATTCACTACCGTAGCGCCGTTATCTTCGGCTCTTTTCACGAACATCTTCAAAATAGGAGCGAACTCGTAAACTTCAGGATCGACATACAATCTCTCCGTATTGAGAAGATCTTCGATAGTTCGATTCGACCTTTTGTCCGTCACGTTGGAGATCAGTTGTGCATCTAACTTAACGGCCAATCTTTCCATCCTCTCTATCTCTTCCATTGTGCTCGACGTTCCCAGCATCATGGTTATATCAGTATCCTCGATCAATTCTTTCAATTCTTTCCAATCCTCTTCTGAAGGCGGGGCCTTTACTTCCATCGACATAGAACTTTCGAATTTTCCTATATCACAAAGATGACCTTGATATACTTGATCTTCAGCGGGTTTAAGCATTACGGGTCTGCCGTTCACAGTATGCACTTCGACAGGGCAGGTCAATCCACACTTAGTACAGAATGTTTTTCCTGCCGCTTCTGTCTCGTGAGGCCCGGGCTTAATATCTCTGATGAACTCTTCGAAGGCTCCGGTCGGGCAGGCATCGGCTAGATCTCCGATGAGTTTGCTGTTTGCCTCGCCTAGAGGATCTCCGAAGGCCGGCTCTACAACGGTCTCGAAGCCTCTGTTGGCGAACTGAACGACCCCTTCGCCGTGTACCTCCTCTGTTGTTCTCACACAGGAACCGCACTGCACACACTTACCCGGTTCTCTGATCACATAGGGATGTGAATCATCTATATCACGATCGAACTTGAAACCCTCGTAAGCGTGCTGCTCCGCATCGAATAGGTCTGAATGATCTCTCAACTTGCAGTCGAACCTATCCAAACAGGCGCACTCCAAGCATCTTTCGGCTTCCTCGCGGGCTTTTTCATCTTCAAATCCGAGTTCTATCCTATCGAAATCAATTATCCTTTCTTCTGGATCTCTAGTAGGCATCTTCTTCCTTGATTCTCTATTATAATCCAAAAGGTCCTCTTCAGTGACTTCAGCTTTATGGAAATAACCGAAAGGTTCGACGTAATCTTCGGGTACCTCGTGTTTTTCTAATCCACCTTCAAGGTAGGCGTTTATCGCGTAGGCGGCTTCTCTCGCCATACCGGTACTTTCAACGATAGAAGACGGGCCGAGATTTGCATCTCCAGCGGTGAAAACATCTTCGTGATTGGTCTGAAACTTGGAATTTTTGGCAAGTGTGTAATCTTCGACTACAAAGCCTTCTTCCTCTAACAGATCAAGGTCCGGCTGCTGACCTATAGCAAGTATGACGGAGTCGCTCTCGATTTCAACCATCTTATCGGGTACCTCTATGGGTTTAGGTCTTCCGGACTCGTCCGGCTCACCCAATTCAACCGCGGAACAGGTCACCTTTTCCACGCACTCCTTATCTTCTTCACCGCATATCTCTTTTGGACTTACCAAAAATTCAAAATTAACTCCTTCTTCTCTAGCTTCGTCGATCTCGTCCTGGTG
>PWHU01000192.1 GCA_003555395.1 Thermoplasmata archaeon | reverse complement strand
TTTTAGACTTTGAAAGGATCTTAAAGTAGATCTATTGAAAAAAAGAAAGGATTTTAGATACTAAGACTTTCAAAGCACTATCGGATGAACGTACATATGGTCTCGATGATGGTAGTTCCTCGCTTTTGGGATCGGGGGCCTGCCCTGTATCTTCCTCTTTTTAGATTTTGAAGATTTGGATGAAGTAGTGCCCATAGCCTTTTTAACTAATTCCTCATCCTTTGTCATCTCCATTAGTTCTTTTTCGTCAAACTCTTTAATGTATTGTTTCATCACATTTTGGGTGAAAAATTCTTTTTTCTTATTTGGATTCAAAACAGCATAAGAATGTGGACTTTGTGCCAAAGGTGTAAGCTTATAGTTTATCAATAAACTGTCGGCTATGCTTTTACGGAAATATTTTCCGCACATCAATCGCTTTATCGCGGGTTTATTGACGTAAGGCAGCATGTCCTTCAAAAATTTTGGTAGATTCACTCTGTTTGTATTCTTATAAGTATCCCACTTATCACTGTACTCACTTTTGATGAACAGCTCCTTTCCTATCTCTTTTCTTATGGTTTTGGCCTTTAAAAAGTAAGGAGGTGTACGCAGTTTTTTATCGACTTTTTTAACCGCTTCTATGGAACTTTCTTTAAGGTGTTTAAGGCTGAGAGATTCTTCAGGTTCCTCTTCTATGTATTGAAAATTGTATATAAAATTATCTTTACTATATTTTCTTATGATGGACTTGTTTATCTCGATTATTTGGAACTCCCTCAGTCTTATATCCATCTTAATCTCTAATACCAACTATCTTCTTCCTATAATTTATATGTTTTGCTAGAAAACAGTATTTTAGCCCCTTCAAATTCACACTATCTCGCTAATTCCATCTTATCTTTAGACCTTCCTAAAAGGACGACCCTGCTTTCTTCCTTTTCCGCAAGTATTTTTAAACCGAGAAGTTCATTCTCTTTTTTAGCAAAACCCCTAATCGTCTCATGAGAAGGCATGTTCTTGATGGACATCCTGGTTCTAGAGTCCCCGACGAAAACGTATCCTTTAGTTTCTACAAAGTCAGGCTCGGCTTTCTCGATCAGTCTAGCATATTCATCCTCCCAACCTATGTTCCAACCGTCTACCAAGGTATGCCTTACTACAGTCCTTGTATCCAGCGAAGGTAGTAACTCTAAAGATCTTTTGATATCGTTCCAAAGGTCTTCAGAATTAGGTACGCACAATTTTTTGAATATTTTCTTATTGGGTGCTGCTAAAGTAACATACATCTGCGAGGGTAGATGATCCAGGTTTTCAATAATATGAGGTCTAGTCCCATTGGTAACCAGGAACGTGTTCATCCCTCTTTTTTCATACTCTTTTATGAGATCAGATAGGTGAGGATACATTGTGGGTTCTCCAGATAAGCTTATCGCAACCTGGTTGGGATCTCTAGCTTCTTTCCACATCTTTTCGGAGCATCTTTCATCTCCACGAAAACCACTAACTAACTCTTTTTGAGCTTGAATACTTTTAAGAACTATTTTTTTAGGCTCATCAAATGTTACTTCTTCTCTTTTACCGTAATCTTGATACCTCCAGCAAAAAAGGCAGGACTGATTACATATATCTAAGGCCGGTGACATCTGGAGACATCTATGACAATCTATCCCGTAAAAATCTTCTTTATAACAACTCCGACCCCTTATGAGCTTCTCTCTGACCCAGTGGCATAGTTTCACGCCGCTTTCGTCTCCAGTGAACGCATATCCATGTTTTTTTAGTATCTTTTTTTTCTTTTCTTTCATGATTCAAAACTCCAATAGTGATCTCTGTTTTTCGTCTTCTTCATTTTCTTCTTCTTTCTCTTTTTTTTCTTTTTTTCTTTTTTCTTTGTCACCTTGTTCTTTTCCCTTTTTTTCCTCCATTTCATCTTCAGGTCTCGAAAACAAATTTTGTATTTCTCTTGAGTTCACATCGACGTCCAATAGAAAAGCAACTTCGTCTCGATTCAACGTCCACTGGTCAACGATGTTCTGCCTCATCTCAACATCGGTTTTGAAAAGTACCTTCAAAAAAGGTAAAAATCCAAAATTTACTTTATCTGAGGTGGAGTGAACCTTGGGAGCGACCCTCCTGCTTACACGATCTTTAAGATTTCTGACCTTTTTTGAACTGCTCATCTTTCGTATCCAAGTTGGAAATGCATATTTAGTCCACCCCCTGTGGGGCCTATTTTTTACAGAACATACACCGGCGGTCATCGCGTCCCCTGCATATATCCAAGCCCTGTACCACTGTCGTCTTCTTACCCTTCCTAAGTACACGTCGGCTCTAGATAACCATCTATACCCAGCGATCAATTCTCTTGCGTCATCGTATTCACGTGGTAAATTTTCATCTATCCAAACGATCAGATCTGAAGGTTTTTCATCTAAATTCCGTATGCTCCTTTTTGCTTCGTGCGGATCTTTGTCCTGCAGTATTTTCTTCAAGGTAGGAAATATCTCCGCCTTTTGTTTTCTGTTCCCTAGGGCGTCTACATCGCCTATAGTCAGGCCTTTTTTCCTTCCCAAGGCTAGACTTTCTAAATCTCTGACCGCGGACCTAACATCGCCTTCGGCTCTTTGAGATATTGCTCTCAAGGCGCCGATATCGTATCCGATCCCTTCATTTTCACATATTTCTTTTAACAGTGTGATAATCTTTGCCTTCTTAACGGGTTGAAAATCTATCTTTTTACAGAGCTTTTTGAACGTATTGGAACGTCTAGTCAGATCGTAATAGTCGTTAGCTATCATGACTATCGGTTGTTCCGTTTTCTTTATCGTCTTGGTTATCTCGTGAATCCCACCTTTATCCTCTTTACCAAATATATTATCAGCTTCATCCAAGACCAAAAGTGTCCGCTTTCCTTCATTGTAAGGAGTGAAGTCCCCTGACTCAGAAAATGTGTCATCGACGGCGCTCCTACCCACAAAGGCCTTTATGGCGTCTCTGTTTCTATGGTCCGATGCGTTCATCTCAAGAACTTCCCATCCCATATCGTTAGCTAGAGCTATAGCGGAAGTGGTTTTACCTATACCGGGTTTGCCGGCAAGGATCACCGCCCTACTAGTTGGTTTACCGGAGATCCATTCACTAGCCCAGCTCTTCAGTTGTCTAGTAGCCTCTTTGTTGCCCACTACGTCAGATAGCGTTTTCGGCCTATACTTTTCGGTCCAGTCTTGACTGGCATCCGTAGTCTCTCTCTGTTTAGATTTTGAATCCATCGTACTCTAAGATGGTAGAAGATGTTATTTAGAGTTAATGCTTCAATTCACACTCAGACTTTTATTATACCTGCTGCTACGATCACTATACCCGCACCGAGTGTAGCATAGAATAGCAAGTCTATTATCTGTTTAGAACGCAGGTCTCCTTCCAGTTCCCAATAAGATGATCCAGGAATCCCCTCTATAAGCTCGCTGTAAACGACCGTTCCATAAACACTATCCCCTTCACTAAAATCGCTTTCTCCTTCTTTCCATAGAACTAGTTCGTTGTCTAACTCCAATATAGTTATATCTAAAAATCCTATTTCGTTTATATTTGTTATCGTGCCATATACCCATACGCTTTCTCCTTCTTCGAAGTCATTTTCTTCGTGTTTCTCCGCAAGCCCAGCTCCTGATACCCCGAATATCGGCCAAAAAGCGAGGGTTAAAAATAATCCAACTATAAGTACTACCAATCCTACTGCGAATATGTTCTTGTTCATATGTTTATTAACTCTATTTTGATATTTAATGTTAATGCATGATCAAGCTAAAAATCTTTTATTTTCTTTTTCACTACATCTATCACATCAGGTATGTCATCGAAGCCCAATTCTTTCAATTTTTCTTCTTTTGGGATACCGTCTTCCGTCCAACCTCTTCTTTTGTAGACCGCATCGCACAACTTCTGATACTGCTCTTCTCTGTACTCTCTCAATTTTTTCACTTTTTCTTTTACAGATAGGTTTTCAGGATCCAATCCCACTTCCTTTTCTAGCTGTTCATCGTACCTTTCTTCTCTCGACTCGTACTCTGTCTCCGTCACCGGACCTACGGACCTGTAGGGTACTTGGTCGTTCTCTCTCGTACCGTCTCCCATCTTCAGATTGAAGACTCTCTGGAAGTTGTAAACCCGCTCTGAATGTTTTATCAAGTCATCGGGATCGGATTCTCGGCCGGTGACAGCGGAATAGAAATCTGCGTACCATTCAAGATGTTTGGGAACCTTTTCAGGCGCTTCGGTTTCCTCGTTATCTTCTGGAGTGATATCGTTCCAAGGTAATTTACACAGACCGTTTATGCCAAACCAGGTTCTCCACATCGGGAACCAGAATAGAGCTTCGGCCTTGTCCTTGAACGTGGGCATGTGGTTCTCCACCATATCTAAGAAGATAAGCCATGCTTCGTCGTGCTGCGGACCTTTTAAAGCTAACCCATAGCCGCCCTGCTGTGCAAGCGATTCTTTGGTGACGTATTCAGAGTATTCTAAGCCCTTACATTCCATGCCTATATCTTCCATCATGTTTCTATCTGCATTGTATTCCTCTTCAAAGTAGTTCTTCATCCTTTTCACGCCTTGGCCAACTATAGCGCCAAAACCTTCTCCGTTAGCCATCTGATGTATGATCTTTAAAGCTGCTTCCTTGTTTCCAAATTCTAAAGTAACGCCGTCCATAACGTCTTTTGGTATCAAACCCATCTCAGCACATTCCATAGCAAAAGCGGTCCCGGTACCTACACTGATGGTATCTAGACCGTAAGCGTCGCAGTAGAAATTCATCTCGATCACGTGGTCTGGATCGAATATACCACAGTTACTCCCGACCCCTGCGATGGTTTCGTACTCTGGTCCATCTACGAGGACACGCTCACCCTGATACGGACCGCTACTCAGCTCAAAATCCGTAACGCAGTGAGCACATTGGACTGTACAACCTTTTACGCATCCGTCGTAACCTTCGTCGAACTTCTCTTCAAAGACTTCCTCCCCTATCTTGTGCCCCTCTTCGTGACTGCCGTATTGGAAGTTTTTCGTCGGTAGAAGATCGAAATCATTCATTATTGGAACTAAATGAGCTGTTCCGACTTTAGCCATCCTGTTTTGATCTTTGTCAAGAGTTGCTATCTCTTTTGAATGTTCTTTTCTGACCTTCTTCAACCTTTCTGGATCTGCTGGATTGATGTCGGTATTACCTGGATCCGATTTGACCACTAGAGCGATCAAGTTTTTGTTTTTAAATACCGTTCCCGAACCTCCTCTTCCTGCCTGTTTGTATCTAACTTCATCGCGTCCCCCATCGTACCAGGAGAAATTGAGTAATCCAAATTTGGTATTCTCAGCCCCGGGTCCGCTGGAAACCACAGAGATCGATCTAGGTTCGTCTCCGCCGTATATTTCAGTAAGTCGTTTACTCAATCCATAGGAGTCCTTGGGAAGCTCTTCAGAAGGGGTGTCAAAACGTACAGTGTTATCTTGGCCGTTTATGAATAAGATCACTCCTTCATCTGCTTTTCCTTGTATCTCTAAAGCGTCAAATCCGGAGAAGAGAAGGTAAGGACCAAAATAGCCACCTACGTTAGAATCTATTACCATATCTGTCAAAGGAGATATTGTAGTGACTATACTGTTTCCGCTACCAGGATAGACTGGGTCGCCGCCTAGAGGACCTGATGAGATACATATAGCATTTTCAGGGTCGTTCCATTTCGTATCTTCGTTAACTGCATTCCATAATAGCCAAAGGTCAAAGCCGCGTCCTCCGTTAAAGAGCTCTTTCATCTGTTCAGTGACCTCTTTCACTTCTATATCCATGTCATCTAGGTCTATCTTTAATGTCTGATCGGCGTATCCCTTTTCGATCTTATTTGCATCATAATCATATTTTTTAATGGTCTTTACTTTTGATTTCATGATATCTCTTCTCTAACTGCCGCATATATAGGAACATATATCAATTTTCCCGTCTAGTGAACCATAAGCTTTTTATAATTTTTTAGTCATCTATCCTATTTATGAAACTATATGTAGAAGTTTATTTCACCGCATCCGGTATGGATCCTATGGAGATCATAAGAAAAATCAAGGATATAGGATTCGAGCCTGTAGTTGGAGAATATGATTTCGTCAAGGAGTACGAAACTCCTTCTGAATATGGGAAAGCCGTAGATAAATTGACCCGGACTCTAAGAGGAAGCGGTGTGACTTTCAGATTGATCACAAGAAAAGATGAGCACGGTTGAGATCACAATCTAGCGCTCTTTGTCCGCTCGAAAGTCTTCGATTATCTTATCGTGATCAAAGGCTAGATTTGGAAGATCTTTAAGGCTAAAGAAATCAGCCGAAACGGCGTCGCTACCTCCCACGAGCTCACCTCCGATTATATCGAGCGAAAAAACTGAGGAGACCATGTGCCCTCTAGGGTCTCGTTCTGGAGACGAATATACTCCGATCAACTTCTTTATCTCTGTTTTCAGTCCGGTCTCCTCCTCCACCTCTCTAAGAACCGCCTTTTCTACAGTTTCATTGTACTCTACGAAACCTCCAGGTAGAGCGTAACAACCTTTGAACGGTGGATTTTTCCTTTCGATCAATAATATCTTATCTTTTCTTGTTACTATTCCGTCTACGGTTAGAGAAGGATTTCTGTAAACCCCGCCTTTGTGTTCATCTTTGAGATCTTCGTAATCTTTCAGGAGTTGTTTAGCCGCCGGCGTAAGGACCGAGCCTCTTTCATTACTGCCTCCTCGTTGACTTTCCACAAGTTCTTCTTCAGCACTCTCTTCTATTTTTCTGATTATGCCCCAGGCGTGCCTGTAGGACATATCCATCTTTTCTGCGGCGCGTGATATAGAGCCTGTTCTTTCTATAAATCTTAGAAGTTTAGCTCTCCCCTCACCAAGCACGAACATCTCATCCTTCATCAACATACATTTACATTCTAACCGATACATCATAAGAGATATAGTAAAAAGAAGGTAATTAGTTTAACGTCTGTTATACCATCCTATAGATGACATACTTTTTATGATAATTCTATTAAAAAATAGGAAAAGATTTATTTACTGTTAGTTACATATGTATAAGTGTGCAAACGACTTGATCCCCCGGTGAACCAATTTGTGAAAAAGGGAGTTACATTTAAAGAGATATAACCAGCAAGGATGGTTAAAAAATGTTGGATAAAGAGTTGGTCAGAGGGCAAAAACATCTGTATGACGAAGAGGATTTAAATGGATTTGTTGATTGCCTTGAAAGAGCGAAAGAAGTCGCCCCTGAGCACCAGCCACTTCAATCCTGCTTGAATAAACTCTTGACATGCACTAACAGTGAAAATTAAACTATTTTTCATATCTCTATATTTTAGCAGCTTTATGAAACTTCCAAAGAGGATCATTCAAGTCAAAAACTTTTATACCACTCCATCCATCCTTCCATGATGATAGTATTTGACGAAACTATAGAGAAAAGTAGGTTTTACGACCCTAATGAGAATGAATATATAAAAGAAAAGATCACTATCAGGAATGATCCTTTGACTAGAAAATCATGTAGGATCTTAGATAAACCTTTACCCATATCTAGAGATGTAGATATAGATCAAGAGATAATAGGAGGATTCTGTCCTTTCTGTCCCGATAAGATAGAAGACATAGGAGCGAGAGACTGCCAGGTCTTGAACAACGAACTGTTAGAGAGGGGAGACGCTGTGCTTTTATCTAATATAAGTCCTTACGCGAAGAGATCGTTGGTAATCAGATTGACTGAAGAACATTATCTACCGTTAGGGCGATTTAAAGAAAGGCATTTTACAGATGCTTTGTCCCTCGTGACAAAATATGTTGAAAGGTCTTCAGATGATAAATATGCAACGGTGATGATGAATTATCTTAAACCTGCAGGGAGCTCTATCGTTCATCCACATATCCAATTTTTGATGTCTGATGAGCCCATGGATTATCAAAACAGGATAATAAAGGCGGGTCGAGAGTACTATGAAAAACACCATAGTAACTATTGGAGGGACTTGCTAGAAGAAGAAAGGGATCGCAAAAGGTATATCGGAAAGATAGGCGTCTGCGAGTGGAAAACACCCTTTGCTCCCAGGGGTTTAGAACACATACAGGGTATAAGTTTGGAGAACTTCAGTTCTATGAAAAGAAAATCTCTTAAAAATATCTCGACAGGCATCGTTAACACCTTAGAATACTATGCCGATCAGGACCTAAATTCGTTCAATCTTTCCATCTTGATTCCACCAAAAGGCGACATAAAAAGATTTGCTACGGTGATCGATATTGTGGCAAGAAGTGCTTTAGATAAATACTATTGGTGCGACGTTTTTGCTTTATCTAAACTACAGGACGAAGCTTATTCTAATAAGTATCCCGAGGACATAGCAAAAGAAGCAAGAGCGTTCTTTGGATGAGCGATTTTTGTTTTTTATAGGCTATCTTGGATAGCCTAACATCTTTTTGATGCATCTTTTTCGAAAAAAGATGCGTTGGAACCCGCTTTCGCTCGCTCCCCCTTTTCAATCACTTTCCTCAATACCCTCGGAAAGAAAATTGAATGCCACAGAATCAAGGATTCTGTTCACTTTCCATTTTCTCATGTTCATTCGAAAATAAGGAAAATGCGAGGGAAGGGAAATTCAAGCATATTTGTATACAATTTCGTTCAAATAAAGGTGAGTTTGTAATTTTCTTCAGGTGTTTGAACTCTTCTATTTTATGCTAGGTTATAGTAGTTAAATACATTGTACCATCAATTTCAGTGGTTACTGAGAATTTTTCATCTCCCGTTTTTCCTTTTTGTATTCTTCATTCTCGTCCTCTTCAAACAGATTCTCTCTTGGAACACTTGAAGAACTCTTACTTGATTTGCTGATCTTATAAATCACTAGGATTCCAACAACCGCTATCAATGATATGAAACACCAGTTGTCAGCCAAGAATGCAGTAAAGACCTCAGTGAAATCTGGTCTCTCTCTTTCACCGAGTGCAAAAAGGTGCCGTCTTCCCGTTATGTAAAGTGTTCCGTTTTCATCTATTGAACCAGAAAAATCAATCCCAATGGATTGATAATCGAAATTCAAGTCCCATTCTTTTTCCCCATTTGGACTTATAGCATAAAAGTTCTGTCCAATACTACCCACATAAATAGTTCCATCACCACCTATTATCGGGGAATTAGTCCGTACCCTAGTATCAGTAAAGTTATAGATCCACTTTTCAGAACCATCTGGATTTATCGCATAAAGATGATGGGAACCAAAATAAATCGTCCCATCATCACAGATGGCCAAAGAAGATAATCCGCTTGTATACTCTGTCTCTTCTTTTCTATATTCCCACTTCATCGTTCCGTCAGATTCGAAGGCAAGAAGACTTCCTTCAGTCGAACCTACATATATGGTGCCGTCTTCGGTTAATGTAGGTGAACCAAGTCCCCCTTTTTCCGTTTGATAAAGCTTTTCTTTAGTACCGTTTGGATCTATCGAGTAGAGTTCACCTTTTACACTCGTACCCACATATAAATTACCCTCATCATCGATAGCTGGATTTGTGTTAATATCTCCTCCCAATGTTATGTTCCATCTTTCTGTTCCATCCGGATGTATAGCGTAAAGTTCCTCATCGCAGGGAAAGTAGATTGTCCCGTCATTTCCAATCGCGGGCGAAGACCAAATTGGATGATCGAGGGTGTAACTCCATTTCTTTGTTCCATTAGGATATAAAGCGTACAAATGTGCGATTCTTTCACCGTCTTCTTTATCATGTTCATCCTCAACTATGCATGAATAAATCGTTCCATCTGAACTGACAGCAGGAGTAGTTGTGATTATCGAATTTTCTTTTGTAAAATTCCATTCTTCTGCCCCTGATTGATTTAAAGCTATCAATCTTGCAACTCTAGAAGTGCTAAGATATCCATCCTCAATTAAAATTGTTCCATTCGATAAAATAACTGGTTCACTCATAATGTCATCTCCAAAAGCGCTATATTCCCATTCAATCCCACCATCGACGTGACTAGCGTCATATGGAGATCTACCCGTATTTCTCTTATTACCTCTGTACTTAGGCCAAGCAGAATCAGCAAGATCATTGCTCTCCTCGTCCTGCAGATCGGCACCATCCTGAAGTTCTATCGATGAGGATACACCAGCCTCTAAGGAGATACTGATCATCAGTATGATAACTATCAATACGGATATCTTTTTCAAACTCATCTTCAGTTCATCAAGCAAAAATCATGAATATAAAATTTCCGAAAAGAATATGGTCATTCATTGATACAACTATTTATATAAAATGCGAGGGAAGGGATTTGAACCCTTGGACCCCTGCGGGACAAGGCCCTGAACCTTGCGCCGTTGGCCATGCTTGGCTACCCTCGCATTATGATTGAGCTCTGCGAGTGAATAATCGAGGGGAAATGAGGAATGTTTCATTCCTCGGCTACCCTCGAGAGTGCCAGTGGAAATTCTTTCCACACCACTCGCGTTCAGCATTACGGGATAGACAAAAAGAGGATTTAAGATAAGAGTTTTTTGTCGGAAATAAGAGGGATATTACGAAATGTTGGTTCCTACTCATTCTTCTTCGTCCGCGTCCTCTTCTTTCTCTATGCTGATCACTTCTACTCTGAACAGCAGAGTGGTACCTTTCACCTCGTCGTTGAAGTCTATTATTATAGTGTCTCCATCACGGATCACCAGACCGTCCCCATCGGGTGACTGTCCTTCCTGCTGTTTTAAATTTGGCACCTCAGCAAATTCTTCTTTGTAACTCGATAGTATCTCTGAATCTACAGTCAAAGGTCTAGAGATCTGATGTTCGACTTCTATTATGCCTTCACCACCGGCGGCGGTAGAATCGATCGACTTCACTTCTGATCTCCATCCATCTTCTCTGTAAGCACCATACGTTTCTCCTAAATCCGGATCGTTCCTGACTTCAACGAAACCGGTGCCCATGGAGATCACGACTTTTTCCCATTCCCAAAATGTATCTTCTACGACCATATTTGTTCTAGGTTCCCCATATATCGTTTCGAACTTCTCTCTGTTGATCTTCTCGTATACAGGTACCGTTTCGACTTTATCCAATTCAAAAATAAGCTCTTCGCTCTTTTCACCGTATCCTTTTTCAGGAGGCACTTCAAACGTACGTGACTGTCCCTCTTCCATGCCTCTCACATTTTCGTTCCAGCCTTCTATCACGCCTTCACCAAGGGTGAACTCGAAAGGTTCGCCTCGTTCTCTTTCCGCATCATAGGTCAACGTGAATTTAGGATCTCTGATCCGGGGGATATCGTGATAGGATGTATCGAATATGCGCCATCCGTCGTAGACTCTATCATCTCTCAATAGACCCGTATAATGGATCTTGACAGCATCTCCGTCTTCTGCGACTTCTCTTTCTTCAGCATCGTCTCTGAAGTGAAAATGTCTCGCGCCTAATATACCTCCTGCTGATACAGCGGTAACGACGATGACTATCAGCAGTATCGAAATCCATCTTTTCATACTGAATCAATAGTCGAAAGATGGATTGGTATAATAAATGTTATGGAAAAAGTTTCGATGATGTCGAGTGAGGATCGAAGTTACCGGTATAAATTATTTATATCATATCACCATCTCTGAATGTGAGAAAGATGGATTCCGTAGTTATTGTAGGGACCCAATGGGGCGACGAAGGTAAGGGTAAGATAACGGATTATTACGCACGGAGATCAGATTATATTGTCCGATTTCAGGGAGGAAACAACGCTGGGCATACCATTGAGGTGGGTGATGAAAAATTCCAGCTTCATCTTGTTCCTTCTGGATTGCTCAGAGAGAACAAAAAAGCCGTTATTGGTAACGGCGTGGTCGTGGATCCAAAAGTCTTGATAGATGAACTAAAAAGACTCGAAAAAAAGGATATCGATACTTCCGACCTGATACTTTCAGACAGAGCTCACCTGATAATGCCTTATCACAAAGTCGAGGACGAACTGTATGAAAAATTGAAGGGAAATCTTAAAGCTGGAACCACAAAAAAAGGCATAGGACCTTGTTATATGGACAAAGCAGCTCGTTATGGGATTAGGGTGGTAGACCTTTATGATCCAAAGTCATTCAAACATAAATTAGAAAAAATCGTTCCGGTAAAAAATAAGATTTTTCAATCTTTCGATGTAGATAAAAGATGGGATGTTGATGAGATACTTGAAGAATATCTAGAATACGCTGAAAGATTAGAAGGATACGTCCAAGATGTATCGGTGCAGCTCGAAAGAGCCTTGGAGAGAGATAAGAACCTTCTCTTTGAGGGAGCACAAGGTACCCATCTCGACATCGATCATGGCGTGTATCCCTACACTACCTCATCCAACACCACTGCGGGAAACGCATCGATCGGCAGTGGGATCGGGCCCAAAAACATATCATCTATCATAGGCATAGCAAAAGCTTACACATCTCGAGTAGGTACTGGTCCCTTTCCTACGGAACTCGAAGGAGAAACAGGTGAATATATCAGGGAAAGAGGCAACGAGTACGGTACAACGACGGGCCGACCTAGAAGAGTCGGATGGCTCGACCTTGTAATGTTGAGATATTCGGCAAGGGTGAACTCTCTTACCAGTTTAGCCGTGACCTGCGTCGATGTGTTGGCAGGATTGGACCAAATAAAAGTTTGTACTGATTACAGACTAGATGGAGAGAATAAGCGGGAATTCCCGGCTGATATAGAAAGTTTGTACCGCTGTGACCCTGTTTATAAAAAGTTTGAAGGCTGGGAAGAAGAAGAGTGGAGTACTATCGCTGATAAAGGTTATGAAGCTCTACCCGAGAACATCGAGAAGTATCTTGAGTTTATAGAGAAAGAGACGGGCGTTCCGATAAAACACGTTTCGATAGGTCCTAAAAGGGATCAAACATTGGAAAAATGACGCGACGGTAAGTTCACTTTCTTCTAACAACAGCCAGTTCTATCCTTCTTTTTCTTTTCTAACCTTTTCTCTCTCTTTTTTTCTCATGTTTTCAAAGTAGTCTCTTATGTCTTCTCGGACTTTTGTGGGATAATTTTCGTCTAAACAAGCTAAACAGAGTTGATCTCTATCCTTTGCGATCCCCTTAACCAAACCATCTATTGTCTGATAGGTCAACGAATCCGCGCCTATGTCCTTTTTGATTTCTTTAACGCTCATGTTTGCGGCCATCAATTCATCTTTAGTCGGTATATCTATGCCGTAATAACAGGGCGAAACTATAGGTGGGCAGCCGACCAAAAAGTGCACTTCTTGCGCATTGCAGTCTCTCATCAATTTGATCAATTTTTTTGAAGTCGTGCCTCTTACTAAGCTGTCATCCACCAACCCTATTTTTTTACCTTTGACTTCCTCTATTATGGGGTTCAACTTGGTTTTTACGGCAGTTTCTCTCGAAATCTGGTTAGGCATTATGAAGGTCCTTCCGACGTACCTGTTCCTCAAGAGGCCTTCTCTGTAAGGTATATCTAACTCCTCTGCAAGAGCAAGTGCATGTGTACGAGCGGTATCTGGAACCGGTAACACCACGTCGAGTTTATGATCGTTTTTGCGCCATTCCTTTGCAAGCTGCCGCCCCAATCTGATCCGTGCCTCGTAAACGTTTATCCTTTCGATGGTGGAATCGGGTCTAGCAAAGTACACCCATTCGAACATGCAGTGTTTCGGTTTTTCATTTTTTATCTGCCTAGCTTGATATGATTTATCGTTCTTGATCAACACGGCTTCGCCAGGAAGAACATCTCTTAGTACTTTATATCCCAAGATATCTAGTACGGTATTTTCAGAAGCTACCGCAAAACTCGTCCCGTCCAAGTTGACTTTCTTTCCGAAGACGAAAGGCCTGATCCCACATGGATCTCTAAAAAGAAAGAGTCCAAAATTAGGAATTAAAGCAACTACGGAGTAGCTTCCGTTCAGTTTTTCCATAAGCCTTTCAGTTGTAGAAAATAGGGCCTGCTCGTCGATCTGACTCTCTTTTTTGAGTTCCTCCGCAAAAATGTGGAGGATCAGTTCAAGATCACACGTCGATTCTAAATCGAGATCATATTCATCCACTAGCTCCCTATAGTTGACTATGTTTCCGTTATGGGCCATACCTATTTCGATGGGTTCTTCGACCTTGAAAGGCTGTGCGTCACGTTGCACGTTAGAACCGATAGTAGGATATCTTACATGTCCTATCCCGCTCCCGCCTTTCAATCGCTCTAGAGAGGATTTATCGAATATATCGCCCACTAGCCCTTTATCCTTTTTGAGAAAGGTATTTTTTCCATCAAATATGTACATCCCTGCTCCGTTCTGACCGCGGTGTTGAATTGAGAATAATCCGTTGTACAGTTCTGAAGAAGCATTTCCAGCGCCCAAGACTCCTACTATACCACACATATTGATCAACTTTCGGTTTTTTATGCAGATGAACACGTATGTTAATGGAATTTAAAACTATCGTTTAGAATCTCTACAAACGTCGATAAAATTTTCGAATATTTTCCTTCCATGCTCGGTATGTTCGACTTCTGGGTGAAATTGAACCCCGTATAATCTCTTGTTTTTGTGTTTGAAGGCCTGGACGGGACAGGATTCTGAAAAGGCGAGCTTTATCATCTCTGGTCCCAATTCTTTGATCTCGTCGTTGTGAGACTCCCATACGATGAATTCGTCGGGTGTATCTATGAAGAGATCGTCCTTTTCGATCACTTTCAAACTCGTTTTCCCGTACTCGGGATTTTTCGCACTTCCAGTCACACCTCCAAAATGTCTCGCCATGAACTGCGCTCCGACACAGATCCCTAGTATAGGAATGTCCCCCTTTTCAAGGTAATCTTCCGTTCTTCCCAACCTCATGTTTTTGTCCGAGATACGTGGTGACCCTCCAGAGAGCACGAGGCCGTGGACCTCTAATTCTTCCACGGGAGTCTCATTAGATATGATATTCGAGTCTATCTCGAAACTTTTCAACATCCTCCATTCTCTGTGAGTCCACTGTCCCCCGTTATCGACAACGTCGATCTTCATTCTTTTTCACCAGATTTTTTATCGAGGATGCTGTTAACGAATGAAAAGAATAGTGGAGCGGGTTTCATCGGTCTAGATTGGAACTCAGGATGGAATTGACAACCGATATAGAACGGATGATCCTCCAATTCCAGCATCTCCATCCTTTTTTCGTTGGTAGAATGAGCACTGAATACCATGCCGTTGGATTCGATTTCATCTTTGTAATCTAGATTAACTTCGTAACGATGTCGGTGCCTCTCTATGATCTCATTTTCCTGGTAAATTTCATATGCTTTTGTTCCCTCTTTAACGATGATCTTCTCAGCCCCCAATCTCATGGTACCCCCCATCTTGTCGATACCCCTCTGCATCGGCAGAAGGTCTATAACTGGATCAGGCGTCTTTTCATCGAATTCGTAACTGTGAGCTTTCTCGTAACCTACGACGTTCCTAGCGAATTCCACGACCGAGAGTTGAAATCCTAGGCATATAGCTAAAGTAGGTAATTGGTTGACTCTAGCGTAGTTCAAAGCATCTATCTTACCTTCCACCCCTCTATCTCCAAAACCACCGGGTATCAAAAGCCCGTCGGCATCTTTCAGCAGCTCCTTAGGACCGTTTTCTCCTTCAAGATCCTCTGATTCCACATATTTTATGTTGATCTGAGTTTTGGTCTCAGCTCTACAGTGGTTCAAAGCCTGCTCGTGACTCACGTAGGCGTCTTCAAGATCAGTGTACTTTCCTACTAGCGCTATATCTATTTTAGAGGTGGGATTCTCGAATCTATCAAGAAAATTTTTCCACTCTTCCATCCTGTGGCTTTCCTTTACGGTGGTATCCTCTTTTTCTTTTAGGATCTCTGGTAGGTTCAATCTTTTCATCACACAATCTGTTAAACCTTCATCCTGTAGGATCAAAGGGACCCTGTAGATGTTCTCAGCGTCGGGGGAAGATATCACAGCGTCTTCAGGAACATCACAGAACAGAGATATCTTTCTTTTAGTGGACTCTTCGAGTTTATTCTTACATCGCCCAACCACTATATCGGGTTCTATACCTATCTCTCTCAAGGCTTTTACGGAATGCTGAGTGGGTTTAGTTTTCTGTTCACCCACCACATCTAACATCGGCACTAAAGTGGTATGGATAAAAATCAAATCGTTCTTTTCTTCCCCAACTTCCATGTGAAGCTGTCTTGCGGCCTCAAGGAATGGCATGCCTTCTATGTCGCCTACCGTACCTCCCATCTCGATCAGAACTATATCTACACCTGTTTCGTCCGCGACTTCCCATATCCTCCTGTTAATCTCGTCGGTGATATGCGGTATTATTTGGACCGTCTTGCCCAGGTAATCCCCGGCTCTTTCTTTCTCTATAACGGTCCTATACACTTTACCGGTAGTTATGTTATCTTTTCCTATAAGGTCCGTATCTAAAAATCGTTCGTAGTTGCCGAGGTCTAGATCCACTTCCGTCCCGTCCTTCAATACGAATACCTCGCCGTGTTCAAAAGGGTTCATCGTCCCGGCATCGCAGTTCAAATATGGATCGATCTTTATCGCGCTCACTGAGAATCCTTTAGCTTTCAGCAGTTTTCCGAGAGAAGAGGTTACCACGCCTTTGCCCAATCCCGACATAACGCCGCCCGTGATTATTATGAATTTCGTCATCTTTACACGGGAAAGAGCAAATATAATGGATATGTTTAAACTTTTGGTTTCCTCTATTGAAAATGCTGTCAAACTCTACTTTCGACCCTCTCCCCCTTCTATCATTTTAAATAGTTCTCTGCCCTCCTATATGAATAGTATGGGCAAAAGCGTACCTACCTTTAGAGAGGAACTCGAAAAGA
>PWHU01000104.1 GCA_003555395.1 Thermoplasmata archaeon | reverse complement strand
TATCCAGTTCATTCGCTTTCTCGACGGCGTATTCAAGTGCATGATTGAATTCCGCCCGTTGAGATCGCTGCATCCAGTAGAGCACGTACTCCCGGTCTTTGACCTCCTCGTCGTTCAAGACCTTTGTCCTTTCCTCTTTTATATCCATGTTCACCGACCACCTTTTTCAAAACCTAAACGAATGAACCCACTTTAGTGTTTGGGTTAGATGAGCGATTTCTTCAAAAATATCCGGTGCATTTTTATACTTAATTCATCTTTCTCAATCCCTTTCAAGGTGTTATGATGACAGAAGATGTGGAAATACCGGAAGAAGTCGACTCTATCGCGCTGAAGTTCTTGGACCTGAGCGGAAAGGCTAGAGAGATCAGGGTCCCTGTGAATATGTGGGACGTTGTGAAAAAGGACGGCATGAGCTTCGACTCCTCGAACGTAGGTTTTGCAGACGTTTCGGACAGTGATATGGTGGCTGTACCGGAACCATCCACCATGAGGATCATGAAGTACGGAGAGAAAAAGGTAGCTACCTTTCTGTGCGAGATGTATTGGCCCGACGGGACTAGATTCGAAGGAGACCCGAGGTACATGCTGAGAAAGACCATGGAAGAACTGAAAGAAGACGGTTACGAGATCCACGTGAAGCCTGAATACGAATTCCACATCTTGAACGAAAATACTCTTGAACCCTTCGATAGTGGACACTACATAGACGGAAGGATAGGCTACACCGATATGGTGGAGG
This sequence comes from Thermoplasmata archaeon, assembly GCA_003555395.1. GTDB lineage: Archaea > Thermoplasmatota > Thermoplasmata > Halarchaeoplasmatales > Halarchaeoplasmataceae > Natronoplasma. Next base: position 3,288 of record PWHU01000104.1, on the reverse strand, counting down.
AAGTGACGGAAGTCATGGGGGAATACGATTTTGATGTAGAAAAGGTACATCATGAAGCCGCGCCGGGACAGTACGAAGTGGAACCGCTTCCCTACGACGATCCTTTACAGGCGGCAGACGAATTCATATTCATCAAAGAGGCCATCAAAAGAAAAGCTAGGGAGCACGGCGCCTACGCAACTTTTATGCCTAAACCCGTTCCAAAAGACGCCGGTAACGGTTTTCACGTCCATCTCTCTTTGTTCAAAGATTCGGAGTACCTCTTTTCTTCCGATGAACTGAATGAAGAAGCTGCGGGATTCATAGCCGGATTGCTGGAACATGCAAAGGCACTCTCCGCCGTTGTCTCGCCCTCAATAAACTCCTACAAAAGACTCATCCCGGGTTACGAGGCACCGGTTTACATCTCATGGGGCGGAGAAAACAGAAGCGTGCTCGTGCGCATACCCGCTTATGGAACTTCTGAACAGAAGAAAGGAAGGGTCGAGTACCGTGCGGGCGACGCTACCGCTAACATCTATCTGATGCTCAACTCGCTGATACGTGCAGGGATGAAAGGCATGAAAGAATCACTAGATCCCGGGAAGAACATGAAAGAAGATCTCTTCGAATTGAGCGAGGAAGAGATACAAAAGATGGGGATAGAAATCCTGCCTGGAAACCTGAGTGAAGCACTGAACGAATTGGAGAAGGACGAGGTGGTCAAGGAGTCTTTGGGAACTTCCTTCAAGTATTACAAAGATCTGAAGGAGAAAGAGATCGAAGAGTTCAAGAGAGAGATCACCGAATGGGAGATGTTCAAGTACATGGATTATTAGCCGTTATCCGCGGTATCTGAACTTGATCTCGGATAGGATGTAAAAATTGATCAGACTCGAGGCCGATGCGAAGACGCCGGCGTTCAGTAAAAATAAAGAAAAATCCTGTATCATATGATAGAAAAGGTATATCGAAATACCCAGCAGAATAAAGGACCCTACGGTCTTGACCAGGGTCGTTCTGCTTTTTTCGCCGAGCTTTTCTATCCTCAAGTTGACGAAATTTTCGTTTAAATAGTCTTCTCCTAGATCTTCCTCCATAGTCTTGACTATCTCCGATAATTTTTTTAGATTCTCTACGAGCTCTTCTTTTTCAAACTCTAAGGCGTAAAGACTGAACATCAGAAGCCCGGGCTCTAGTATTATAGCTCTGAATTCCGCCCTGTTCTTTTTGACCAGCTGGTTTATCTTCCCGGTCACCTCTTTGGTGAATATCTGCTCGAGTTTCTCTTCGTCCAATCTACTCTGACCGTAGACCAAAAACTTACGCTTTTTCAAGTTCGTGACTTCGAATTCGTATTCGTAGGCGTCCGGTTCTAAAGCAGTAGAGGAAGGGATCACGATCACGTCGCCTTCCAACTCTATATCGCTTTCGACGCCAAAAACGGTCTTCGAGGGGCGGTTCTTCCTTTTGCTTCCCTTGTTGGGATGAACATACACTGTCCTTTTTCCTATCTTGCCTTGAAGGTCGGGCCAGTCGGAAAATATATTCAAACTCTTCCTAGTCTTTAGACTGGTCAGTTTTGAGACATCGCTGTACAAAGCCCATATGTCCCTCCCGACCTTATGGTCCACCACCTTCTTCATCAAGTACAGAAAGCCGATGAAGATCACGACGAAACTCCCTACTATTTCCAACCACATAGGTAACATATCGTCATCTCTATTTAGAGGAAGATTAATAAACTTTTTATCGAAGATAGTTATTATCGGTTACAACAGCGGTCGGTGTAAACATGGTAGATATTGAAGAGATGGTCCCCGAATGGGTAGGTGGACTCTGCGGATTATTGGCCCCCTTTGTCGCTTATGGTCTCATAGCGGTAGCGATACTTGTGAATGCTGATTTCAGTTTTGCCGGGAGCGCACTGAGCGATCTCGGTGCTCCGGAAGCGGCACACGGCAACATATTCAATTTTGGGCTGATATTTGCGGGATTTCTTTTCATAATATTCATACTCTCCATGTTCCGTCTGAGCGAAAGCGAGGTCGGTCTCATCGGTCTTATCGGCCTTATAATCGGCGCCGTCTGTTTGATATTGGTAGGCGTCTTTCCGAAAGGTGCCGCGCCTCATAATCTGGCTGCGCTTCTTTTCTACTCGTTCTCCATAGGCGGTATGATCATATTCGGCCTCGATCAGTTCTTAGAATTCGAGCACGTGTGGGGAGTGTTCTTATGGTCCAACCTTGGGTTCGCACTGATAGCGATAGGCCTGGTCGGAACACTGTCTCCCGAAGGGATAGCCATCTACCAGATCATGGGTTCTATTCCCATAATGCAGTTGTGTCTGGTATTCGGAAGCCGATTGATGTTTGAATAAGATCGCTTTGTAGATGGAAAAAGTATTATACCAAATCTTTTGTAGGAGTGATTACCATCTTGGCCGTGGTGGTGTAGCTTGGCAGCACGTGGGACTGTGGATCCCTTGGCTCGGGTTCAAATCCCGACCACGGCCCTTTTTTAGGGAGGGATTTGTTTCACGAGTTCATTTTGGTTTAAAAATGAACGAGCGTTAGGAATATGAACCCTGTGAATATTCCTGACTGAATCCCGACCACGGCCCTTTTTTAGGGAGGGATTTGTTTCACGAATCAATCTCTGATTGATGAGCAGTAGGAATCTTGATTCCTGACTGAATCCCGACCACGGCTCCTATATGATTATGTCCTCGATCTCGGCTTCAGCTTCTTTTCTGTCATACCTCAGAGGTACTTTTCTTTCCCTTAGGAGATCCAGCATCTTCCATATCGATACATCGGCTATTTCCGCAGCCTTTTCCAGTGAAACCTTTTTCTCCATGTACATCTCTACGGCCTTTTTCTTCTTTTCCTCTTTCAGACCTTCGGCTATGAGCTGCCGGATTATGGTGGAACGGTCCTCCATCCTTTCTTCGGCCAGATCCTCCGATTCCTCTAAGAGATCTTCCGGGATCGTTACTGAGATCCTTTTGGTTTTCATTCTTTACACCTCCTATATCCTGCTTTTAGATATTTTGAAACTACTTCAGGTGAGATCTAAAGATTTCTCCTAGTACTTCCTGTAACCCTTTCCACGTTTGAGCCCCTCTATCACTTTGACCGCTTTATCGGAGTAATCACCTATCCTCAGCCTGTATTTAGTTGAATCCGTACCTGACAATTTTTTGATATCCGCTCCCGAGCGAGGTTCGTACGGATCTTCTTCCTACTATTCAAGAGAATCTTTGACTCTCTTTTTTAACCGATCGTCCAATCTCTCCGATTGTTTTTG
>PWHU01000091.1 GCA_003555395.1 Thermoplasmata archaeon | reverse complement strand
ATTGACCTTCTACTTTTTATGATAAAAAACCGCCGCAAAATCAAAGATTCTTCTTGTCTTTTGATCTTTCGCTCAGCCCAAAATAAAAAAGACGCCGAGGAGGAGATTCGAACTCCAATTTACCCGTAAATCTGATCAATAATAGAGAAAAGTCAGGAAGAGTTTTTTCTTTCGACTTGCTAGGTATACTTCACCGCTTTTTCTTTCGGTAGATAGACGAGAAGGATAAAAAAAAGGATGTTTTAGCTGTTTATCCTCTATTTGAGTCAAAATTCATCTTCTAGAGGCTCGTCCACATCTGGTTCATTCTATTGAGAGAGGTGTTTCTTCCTGTTCCATGCTATCGTTGCTCCTATCGTTATAGCAGCTACTATCACAATGAGAGCTATCAGCCACCAGTAGTTAGAAAGAAAGCTAGAACTATCTTCTTCGATGTTTCCTGTTACCGTTTTTTCTTCTTGATTACTAGATATTCTGAGGATATACGCTCCACCTTCCTCTGTCTCCCACACGAATTCCTCCGTATGGTTTTCATCTGGTGCGAGTGTGAGGTCTAGATAAACCTCCTCAGGTTCTTCATTGACATAAAAAACTATGTCCTGTGTATCTTCAGTATCACCTCTGTTAGTTATCTTATATTCTACCGTGACATCTTCGCCGTGTTCTACCATTTTATCGTATTCAATAATCTTGACCGTAAAGTATGGGCCACTTTCTTTAAATTGTGCGGTTATCTCCTTGTCCTTGTCCATCGTTATTGTTATCTCTTCATCAAAACTCTCATAATTCCCAACCCATTCAAAAAGATACCAGTCTTCATCTGCAATAGCTGTTAGATTTACTTCTGTACAAGGTTCATATCCCTCTCTCTCAGGGTCTATCTCTACTATCCCTTCACCGTTTATTGTTATATTAAGATTGTAAATATGCTCTTTAAAGACCGCAGTTATGTCTTTGTCCCCATCCATAATTATTGTAATATTTTCTTCAGTATCTAAGTAGTCCCCTACAAACCCTTCAAAATACCAGTGTTCATCCGGACTGGCTGTTAAATTAACTTCAGTTCCAGGTTCATATTCCTTTCTCTCAGGGTCTATATTAACTGTCCCTTTACCCTCTATTGTTACATTGAGAGTGTAATTGTCTTCTTCAACCATAACCGATACCTGCGTACTCTGTATATTATAAGTCTGAGCAGCGAACTCTAATGCATATTCTCCAGCCGCGTCATCGGGAATCTGTAAGAATGCAAGGAATCCTCCGTTTTCACTAGTAGTCGCCCTCGTAATGGCTATTGCTGAAATCGATTTCAGAGAAATGACTACCTCTATCCCTGAGAGATTCTTGTTATCAGAAGCTCTGACCACTCTGCCTCCGAAGCTATAAGATTCACCAGGGACCATCTCTTGATCAGGGAAGTCTAAATCCTCAAATGTAATCTCGGCCGAGGCTATGTCCTCAAAATCATCCGCAAAATATCTGATTTCATCATGAGTCCTACCGTCCCCGCTAGTAGAATTGACCCAAATAGATATCTCTGGATTGTCAATAACTCTAACGTTCCATTCGGCAGAAACATTCACGGTTTCATTGACTTCTAGGTCGATATTTTCACTCTTCTCTGTATCACCTGGGAACTTATACTTGACTAGAGCGTCAAAGATCGATGCCCCTCCTTCGTTCTTTATCTGGCCTTCAAAAATCAGGGTGTCCCCTTCTTCCAGTTCAAATCCGTTTTCTGGATTCATATCTTCGTCATCTATGTACCAAGTCTCCGTTACAAAATTAAGATTTGGAACTGGGTTAAGCTCGACAAATATTTGATTATCATCATCCTCACTCGCGACTTCAAGTTGGGAAGTCTGGGCCTCATCTCCTGCACCTTCCAATTCGGTCTCCCAAGTCAGGTAGACTCTCTCCGTTTCACCGGGACCTAAGGAAACTTTTTGGTCATCCAATACTATAGCCCCTTCATCGTAAAGTTTGATGGTTTGAGTCTCCAATTCATCTTCTTCACCGATATTCTCTATATCAGCAACTATAACTAAATCTCGTCCTTCGGCTCCTTCAGTATCTGACTCTTTGGTGTCTATCTGGACTGCAAAGTATGCTGCTTCTCTGAGTTTCTCTACACTTTCTTTAACTTCTTCTCCACCTATCGCCTCGCCCCCGACCGCTACCAGCAACCCGCTGAGAAGCAGAAAAAATGTGGTAACGAATACTAGTATTTTCGTTTTCATATAAACACCCTCTATTATTACAAACCCGGAAGGTTGCTATTAATAGCTTTGCATCATTCTCTGAAGACCCAAGTAGTCCATCATTAACTTCACAACAGTAAAATGAGCTGCTGGTCGATGGAAGACAACGTAGGTTAGAGGATACCTTAAAGAGGGATCTGATGTGAAAATGAAAGTATCTTCTATCGCCACTCTCTCAACTAACAATACTATAGATTTAGCGATCAAGATATTTTAGACGATAATATCAACTATAAAATTACGGCTAATGTTTTCACTTAAACTCCTCAAGTGAATTGAGTATCTTCTCGGATAGACCAGGACCTATACCTTTCACTTCCTGTAACTCTTCTTTTGTAACTCCTTGTAAGTCCTCTAAAGTTCTGAAACCGCTTTCATACAATTGTTCGGCCTTACTTGGACCTACACCACTCAACTCAGATAATTCCATCAAAGCTTTTTCCTTTGGTACATCCCTTGGTATTTGCTGTTCAGATGGTGGTTCTTGAGATGGTGGTTTTTGCTGTTGAGCCGGTTGTTGCTGAGGGGGGCGCTTTCTCTGAGATGAAGGGGGTCGTTGCCACTGTTGTGATGGTTGTTGAACACGGGGTTTCTTTTTGCTCCATGTTATCGCTATTCCAATTGCGATAACCGCCACTATCAATATGAGGATTATCAGCCACCAGTAATTGGATAGTATCTCATCTTCCCGATAAACATTTTGGGATTTAAGTTGTTCTTCTCTACTTAATTCCTGCAGAATAGGATAGCCATCCTCATCAGCATCTACATGATCTTTCTCCACCGTCTCCCAAGAGTTTTCGAAATCAAAACCGTCCATATTGTCCTGAGCATCCTCTCCTGTCATCTCGTAGGTTGTAAGACCAGTTCCGCCTTCGCTTGTATTTATTTCAGAATTTTCAGTGTCCCAAAAAGAGGAAGATACTGTACTGAAGATACTGCTACCTCCCACGAGTCCGCCTACATATTCGTCTCCGCTTACATCACCGGTTGCATAACAGTTAGACACATTGGCTTCGTTCCATCCCACGAGTCCGCCTACATATTCGTCTCCGCTCACGTTACCGGTAGCATATGAATTGGTTATCGTCTCCCCACTAAACCCTACGAGCCCACCTGCACGGTGAGCACCTATAACATCTACATTTGTATAAGATGAAGACACAATACCGTCACCAACATTGCTACCCAAGAGTCCTCCTGTATTCCAATAACCAGTCGAAGTACCCATTGCATATGTTTCTGAAATAAAACCCCCATTGTTCCTCCCCGCAACTATACCAACAAACCGGTCTCCGCTCACGTTTGCATCGACAAGTCCCACGTCGGTAATTTCTGCTATATTATCTATTCTTCCAAATAGTCCTATCTCATCTGATGGGGAGCGGTTTATGTAAAGGTCTCTTATCTCGTATCCATTTCCGTCAAATTTTCCCATGTATGGGGACCCATCTTCTCCGATCGGTTCCCACCCTTCCTCAGTATCTACCAACTCTTCGTAACCATCAGTATTTTCGTCTAGATCGTTCATCAAAACGTAGTTACCGTCTAAGTCATCTCTTACTGCACCCAAGTCGTCCCAATCATGGATTTCCTGAGCAGATTGTGTTTCAATTTCTTCGATCCCTTTACCAACACTTTCCTTCCCTTTTGTCGCCTCGCCTCCGACCGCTGCCAGCAATCCGCTTAATAGCAGAGAGAGGGTGATGACGAGTACAAACAATTTTTTTCTCATCCTCAAACCTCCGCTTGATTGATAACAATATCGATGGCT
>PWHU01000064.1 GCA_003555395.1 Thermoplasmata archaeon | reverse complement strand
TCCCTCACCATTTCGTCCAATATCAGAAGAGTATTTACGGTGCCGATCTCTACCGCTCTTTCCACTTTTTCAGGCCCGTAGACATAGGCGCCGTCTTTTTTGATCTCTCTCAAAAGGTCTTCTACTTTTTCAGTTTCGTATCCCATGCGTTGTCCATCTAACGTCTCTCTTTCTTTCCCCTTCTTCAGCACTTCGTGTACTCCGGTAAGACCTCCTTCACCTGCCGGCACGACTTCCGCATGTTTCACAAAGTCGGGATGACGGCGCTTACAGTATTCAAAAAAATCCTCCTTGGTGAAACCCGGCCCTAAAATCACGAGCGGCTCACCCGGATCCATTATAGTCTCTAACTTCTTGATTATCATCTCGAAATAATCTTCCTTATCCATCCTTTCCGAATCGTACATCTTACCACCCATGTTCGGAGAAAGATGGGCCATCTCTTTCACTCCATACTGTCTCATTATGGCTATAGTTGCGTCGTTCTCCTCTAGAGCTACGAAAGTGATCAAAGGTTCTTCGCTTCTTTCCACCGCCTCTTTCAATCTTTCTAACTCGTGGTCCTTCCAATCCTTGATGATGGTGAGTTCGTCCCCCTCGGTAAGATTTAGGGTGTGATAAGAACCGAGGTCCTGCGGACCTTCCACTATAACGCCCAATATCCTCAACCTGTCGGTGAACTCGTGGAACTCTACTTTCTCCACCTCTATATCCAACCGCATCTTTTTCTTTTCTCCTCTCTCAGATCGAATCTTGTCCTGCTGGGTCTCCTCTCTCCTGAATGTGACTGCTGAAACTACATCGTTCTCTTTTATCATGTTCTTTAGGTGCCAGAGATCGTCGAGATTGTCTATCCTTACTTTTATTTTACCTTCTCGTTTATCTTGGTGGAGTATCTTCATCGTACATCACAAAAACGCTATTCCCTAATAATTCCTACCCTATCATGATTTCTTCGAAAAGAATATTAACACTAGCTTTTAATTTCGTATTGATCATGAACGAAGTAAAATATTTCGCCTATGGGAGCAACCTTAGACTGGACCAGATGAGAGATAGGGGAGTGAATGTAAAAAAATCACAAAGAGCCGAACTACCAGAGTGGAAGATTACATTCCCTATCTATTCTGAAGGCTGGGGCGGAGGCGTGGCCGACATCGTACCAGATTCTAAAGAAAGGGTGGAAGGTGTTGTTTATACCATAGAAGAGGAGAGTTTACGGAATCTAGATCACTACGAGGGAAGAGAATTGAAGGACGGAAGAGAGTTCGGGATGTACAGGAGACAGTACATACCGGTAAGTATAGAGGGCAAATGGAAAACGGTTCTGACTTATGTGGTAAATCTTGCGGTAGAAGAGAAAAAAGAGAGATATCTATCTCCCTCAAAAAAATACCTTGAGACCATAATAATCGGAGCAAGGGAGCACGGACTCGACTCGGACTATATAGAAAGATTGAAAAAGATCCCTTGTGATGAGTAGATGATCTTTTCAACCCATGAACTCTTTCAAGACTATAGTTATCGCATCAAAGTCAAGGACACAGACTAGCGATGGCTAAGCTACCAACTGCTTCACTGACTATTTCTTCATAGTTATTTCGATCGAAGAGACGTTGGTGGTGCCTCCTCCTTCTCTGTCTTCCAACTCTTCGGTGTCAGTGACGATTTCAGTTATGTCGGACGTTTCAATAAAACGGTTCTTGGTTATCTCCGCAACGTCGACCGCTTTGCTTATGGCTCTTCCACGCGCTTTGATGACGACTTCGTCACTTCCGCTATTGAATTGGTTCAAAAGCGCCATCACGTAATTCATGGTCTCTTTACTTCCTATAAACACAGTGTTCTCATCATCCATGGTTTTCACCTAGTTTTATTTATGCTTGTATCTAGGTAACCTATAAGAACTGGTGGTATATACTATTTTAGTCCGATATAGGTTTATAAAGCCAATTAAAATCAAAAAGAAAAAAGGAGGGAGGGTGATTATCGTGATACTTAACATCGAAGTCAGTTCATTCCGAACCCGCTTTCAGCACTTTTTCGAAGCATTCCACCAGGTCATCGTTTTCCACATAACCCTTTGCCCTTCGTAGGCACTCAACGAATGCTTCGTCTTCAAGACGGGGATGGCCTCGCGGTCCCCTTTGGTTGGTTAACGTCTCTTTATCCAACATACGCTGCTCCTGCGGGCTATATGTATATGTGTGCAATTGTAAATAAAGCTTACGGTCTTTAAGAGCAAAAATAATCGCTTATCGATTAAGAAACTTACATCGGGCTATAACAGTAAGATATATTTTATTCTTAGCCCGATTACCCTTTACATGCCTTTAGTTAGAAAGTTCAATAGAGAAGACCTAGAAAAAGTACATGAGATTGCATCACTATCTCTCAAAGAAAGATATCCAAAGGAGCTTTATTTATCTATAAAAAGAGCGTGGAGAGAAGGTTTTCTCGTAGCCGATGTCGGCGGAAACTTAGCTGGCTTCATATGTGGGATAAAGGAGGAAAATATGATGTCCCGTATATTGATGCTAGCAGTTCATCCTTTATACCGGAACAGGAGTATCGGTAGCGAGCTCCTTAAAAATTTTATCGAGGTGAGTTCTAGATCCGGTTTCAACAGTGTTATCCTCGAGGTGAGAGTGAGTAATACACAGACCATCGGATTCTACCAGAAGAGAGGTTTTCAGATAATCGACAGGTTGGACTCATTTTATACTGATGGTGAAGACGGATATAAGATGATCAGATATCTTTGAAAAACTCTGGATTGAAATCATCAATTTAGAGAATAAAGATCTTTGGAAGATAGTCACTTTTAAGTATGAGGAGATGTATGAATCAAACCCAAGCAAAGTTAGTAATAGATCCAGTATCTATAAATTTCAATACGGAGGAAAAATATGTCAAGAATGCACAGCTCAAAGAAAGGACGATCAGGTTCCCCCCGCCCTAATCTAGAGAAAAATCCTGATTGGGTTACCGTTGAAGCGGACGAGATAGAAGAATTGATCGTGAAGTTAGCAAAACGAGGACGAACAGCAAGTGAGATAGGAGTCATAATCAGAGATCAATACGGCGTCCCTGATGTTGAACTAGCGATAGATAAAAGCGTTACTGAGGTCCTAGAAGAAAATGATCTCGATCCCGAATTTCCTGAAGATCTTTTAGCATTGATGGAAAGGGCCGTGAATCTTAAAGAACATCTTGAGGAGCATCCCAAGGATAAGGCTAACCGCAGGGGTTTGAACCTTGTAGAGTCCAAGATAAGAAGACTTGTAAAATATTACAAAAAGGAAGGTAAACTGGACGAAGATTGGAAATACTCCATAGATAAGGCCGAGATGCTCACTCAATAAAGCAAAAATGCGTAGAAGAGGAAGGGAATTTGTTGGAACTACCCGGCGGTTTGGAAAAAAAGTTAGATCGTTCACTATCCCTTTTGGAGGATAACGATAAGTTCAGGATCATAACCCATTATGACGCCGACGGGATATCCGCAGCAGCCGTTTTGACAAGATGTTTGATGAGAGACCAGAGTGGTTTCCACACCAGCTTCGTAGAAAGTTTTCCGGACAAAATTCCAGAGGGACTGCCGCTCATATTTACGGATATAGGCAACAGCCATCTCGACGATATAGCTGAAGTAGAAGAGGACGTGATCGTTTTAGATCACCATGATATAAAGAAAGACTTTGATCTTGACGATCCCGAACTAGAAGAAGATAATAAAGTCTTCGTCAATCCTCACGATCACGGTATAAACGGATCTCAGGATGTCAGCGGAGGGACTTTAGCTCTTTTACTTTCAGTCTGGTATGACGAGGTCAACTGGGAGGATGCCGTCTACGGGTTAGCTGGGGCCGCCGCAGACAAGCAGGCGATAGGCGGTTTCAGTGGACTCAACCTCAAGTTGGCTGACGAGGCGGTCGAAAAGGGTCTCTTGGAAGAAAGAAAAGAACTGTTCATCGATGGAGAAAATATCAGGGACTCACTGATGAAAGCCTGTGACCCATATTTTTCAGGGATATCAGGTCATAAAAACGAGATAGATGAGATCATCAGAGATCTGAACATAGATTCAGAAGCTAAAATAAGGTCTATAGGCAAAGATAAGATAAGAAAATTGAACAGTCTTCTTGTATTATCACTGGTAAAAAAGAACCGATCCCCGCAGGTCATCGACTCGATAATCGGTGTCCATTATAGGGACAAACACGAGGCCTTAGACATAGACACCTTGTATAAACTCCTTAATTCATGTGCAAGGACAGACAGGCCCGGTTTGGGTTTGTGCGTATGTTTGGGCGATAAGAGAGCCCTTGAAGAGGCGAAAAAGATCAGAGACGAGTACAGGACGGAGATGATATCTAAGTTAAAAAATCTAGAAAAAAGTGTTGAGGTCGAGGAATATGATCATCTCCAATACTTTTTAGAGGAGAAGAAGAAACGTAAAGGAGAATTAGCGGGTCTAGGCATCCTTTACATATTGGATAGGAACAAGCCCGTTTTCGGTATAACTGAAGTCGAAGAAGATGTCGATATCTCCGCTAGAGCGACACGAGATATGGTCGAACAGGGTTTGGATCTCGGCTATCTATGTGAAAAAATATCAGAAGAATTAGGGGGCTCCGGAGGAGGCCATGATATAGCCTCGGGCGCCACCATAAAAAAGGAAGATATGAAGACTTTCTTGAGCAGGATGGATCATGAGATCGGAGCTTTATCAGGATGATCTATCTCCTTATCTTCGGATCCAGACTTTTTCTAAAGGTTTTTTAGTGACTTTTAACACATCTTCTTCAAGATAATACTCAACATCTTCGCTATCTTCTACAACTTCTGGCCTTTCATCAGGATATCCTAAAGCGATCAACAATTTGAGCTCGTAGTTTTCCGGCATTTTTAAGATCTTGACTAACTTTTCTTTATCTAGGGCCCCCAATATGCAGCTACCTAAACCTTCATTTTTTGCGGCTAAACAGATACTCTGCGCAGCTATACCCACGTCGATATCTTGACCTTTGTCCTCCTCCTTCAGTATCGCTATATAGGCTCTAGGCATCTCATCTTTTGAAGGGTTCCAATCGATGTAGCCCGCCCAGTTCGTACATCCAAAGATCTTTTCGAGATCTTCGGTCAAGGTCATATACTTAAGTGGCTGGAGATTCGCTCCGCTTGGAGATAATCTTGCGGCATTCAAACATTTTTTCAATATGTCCTCAGGGACATCCCTATTTTTGTACTTCCTGATACTCCTTCTTTCCATAATAGCTCTGTAAGCGTCCATAACAACTACCTCCGTTTCTGCCGACATGTAAATTCAGGTTTATAAGTTTTTACAATATATCTTAGATTTTACACTTGGGCTAACCGTGATTTGAGGCAAAATATTTTATACTCTTGCTTGATTATACACCTTGTAGAGGTCGAATTACCGTAAGAAAGAAAAAATATTATGGTGGAAACATGTTGGATCAAACGACGATTATCAGAAAAGTGTTGAGCTCTTATATAGGCGTCGTGCTTCTATTGGGTTTGTTCGCACCGATGGTAGGGGCCGTACCTTCGTATGGATCTGGTGCCGAACCAACATCGATGGAGTTGACAGAGGAAGTTGAGTTACAAGATGATACCTGGGTCATAGACGGCGAGACTGAATATCTGAACGGGACTGAAAAAAATGAATTCGTGGTAGATAGAAACATTTTGATAACGAACGGAGGACGCTTGGAGATAAACGATGCGTTTTTGACGCTCAGAATAGACGGCTATAGTGCCTGGGATATAAATCTGGAAGAGGGGAGCGAGCTTGTTCTGACGAACAGTAAAATAAGCACCACCCTTCCAGAAGGTGATGTGCTCCGTCCTTTCTTGAAAACAGAGGTGGTAGCGGAATCCGGGTCATCTATCATGATGAGAGAAGACTCATCCTTCAGGTTCCCCGGTTGGGTCCGATTAGATGACGCTGAATTGATCATGAGTGATTCCAGTTTCGACTCTTTAGAGAATATACCCGATTTCGACTACACCTGGGGTTATGGGGATTACACTACGGGTATAAGGGATAACGATAATTGCCCGATGCTCATAGCCGAGGACTCCGAGATAATCATGGAAGACTCCTCGATAAACGATTATTATACAAATACTGCACTAAGTAGGATGGATTGGTCTCCTTCAGGAGCCCACGATGACCACGATGCAGGCGGTACCCTGCAGAACCCTATTGTAGCTCCCACCGAAACGTTACATATAGATGAATGGACTCTGCACGAGGACCAGATGGATTTCCCCGCTGCAAACTATCCTTATACCAATCCGACGGATCGTATTTCAGCTCTATATCTGGTGGCGGATTATGAAGTCCAGGAAGATTATGATGTCAGCCAACCTTTAGAATATAGGCCACCAGGAGGAGTTTGGCAGGAGGCCGACGTGATCGACAGTTTTGAGAGGGATATCGCAACGAGCGTTTGGGAACTGGAATTGGATCAGTTCTATAGAGATGAAGATAACGATAGGTTCTGGCATGATATGGAACTTCGCTTCGAAAATGTAGCGGAGGGTAATGCCTCAGTAGGATTCGAGCAGTTGAATTTGGTCTCGGCCTACGAAAACAGCATACGATTGGAAAACACGGAGATGATCGTTATAAACAGCTTTATTGACATAGACTTTGAACCTTCTGACGTAGACCCAAGGGATACGTCTGAGGCAACCACGCCCGAAACCTATCTGCAGGACTCAAATCAAGAGCACAGGGTCATCCGGGCTTATCATGGCTCACAAATCAAGGCTTATGGATTGGTCCCAACAGGAGCGGAAGAAGTTCCAACTGATGGTGATCCGGTTATAGTAGAAACGGCGGACTCCACAACTGAGATATACAGGTGGGCTCATGTAAGAGCCGAAGATAACACTGGAACTCCTATGAGCGGAGCTGAGATGACCTCCGATTTCGATGATTTTGATCCTACGGAACATATGGAAGCTTTAGATTATAGGGACCGCAATTATCCTGGTGAATATGACGGAGGTACTGATTACACAACGGGAGAAAACGGAACGGCTACCATGATACTTAGAAGCGACAGGTTGGATTACCCGGCCCGTTGGCCCCAGGGTAGATATGAAGGCAGTTACTCATTACATGCTTCGTATGAAGATGAATATGTGGATGAACACACAGCCTCAAAACAGATAGGCCTAAAAAGTTTCCCGACTCTGACTCCGGAAAGCAATCATCCTCAATACACGATGACGTTTGATATGGAAGTTCCGTTACCTAATTTTAACGTGTACGACGGAGATCTAACCATCGATGGAGACGACGACCCCGGAGAACTCGTTGTTAATACATCCGTTGATGTTAGCCTCGATGTAATAAATGAGGGGGAAGTACCGGCAGAGGATATACTTGTCGAATTCCATCTCGATGATCAGCTCATACATGATGAACAGATCGATCTAGACGGAGGTCAAGAGGACACGATCGAATTTGAATGGACCCCACTACAAGAGCATCATGGTTTGGGCAGAGTATTGACCGCCGAAGTCGATCCTTACAATGATATAGAGGAGCGAGATCGAGATAACAACGAAGTATCGATTATTTTCGACATCGCAGAAAGACCTGATCTGCGGGTGGAAGAGATATACTTGGAAGGCGATTATGTACAAAACAGCAACCTCATGGAAAGAGAAGACGCATCCGTTTACGCGGAAGTTGCTAATCGCGGTGAATCTACAGCTGAAAATGTATATGTGGAAGTAAGTGTGGATGACGGAGACATATGGTTAGGAGATGAGATGGTCTCTCTTTCATCTGGAGAAACAACACAGGTAGGTCCTTTCCTATGGGAGAACCCGGATATCGGGGAATACGAGATAAAAGCAGAGATCGATCCAGACGACGATGTCGATGAGAGTGATTATAGATACAATGTATTGGAGAAGGACGTTTCGGTTCTCATGAGACCCGACCTTACTCCACAAGAACTGCGTTTTTCTGAAGAACCGATCCGTATCGGAACAACGGTCGAGATAACGACGAGAATCACAAATGAAGGACAGTGGCCTTCTGACGAGATCACAGTCCACTTCTATGTGGATGACGAAGACGAACCAGTTGCTACCAGGACAAGAGGAGGCATCGACGGCGGAACTAGCAGGGAGATCACGGTGGATTGGGAAGCTGAAATGACCATAGATGAGAGAGAAGAAACAAGACAGATCAAGGTAGTAGTTGAACCGGATCCAAATGAGAGAGACGAAGGCAATCTAGAGCTGACTGAAGATATAACTATAGAAAGACATCGTGCTTTGATAATAGAGGACATCACTGTAGAGCCTGGAGATGAGGTCATAGAAGGAGAACCGGTTGAAGTAACCGCGACGGTAAGAAATGCGGGAGATATGGGGATCGATGAATTCCAGGTCATCCTTCAATCCGAAGTTGACGGAGAGATCGATCGAACGAATTGGACAGACGGATTGATCATAGGCGAAAGCGTAGATATAACCTTCATATGGGATACAAGTGGCGCAGAATCCGGCTTTAGACAATTAGAGGTAGAGATACCGGAGGACGATATGAAAAGTGTGCCTCTTAGGATTCGATTACCTCCACGACTTGAATTCGTCACCGTTACATGGGAGATCTGGGACGTAGGAGAAGACAATTGGGTAGAGATAGACGAGAACGAAGTCCTGGAACTCGAAGAAAAAGACGATCTAAGGTTTAACGCCACCATCGAGAATACCGGTGACACCGCTCTTCCAGCGGGCAGCGTCCAGTTTGTCTATCCGGATGGAACCTGGGTGAACAAGTCAATCGAAGTAGGAGAAGGCGAAACCGTTGTTGTAATGGATGAATGGAATGCGGAAATAGGGGAAACCGACGAGATCATAGTTCGATCGAAACCTTCTGACGCCCCGGATGTTGAGCCCTATGAAGAGATATCTCAGAGCGTCACGATAGACCCATTAGAGATTAGAATCACGGATATTACGGTCCCTGACGACCCACGTCCAGGAGAGACTTACTCGTTCGAGGGAACCTTGACTAGACAATCCGACGGAAAACCACTAGAGGGTACACAAGTAAGAGTGGCCATAGTATCCGGCGGAGAGGAATTGGTGAGTGGCTTTGGAACTACCGATGAAGACGGGATCTTCTTTGTCACCCTACAGGTTCCTGAAGAGGCCGGCGAATACAGCGTGATATTTGAGCCTCAAACCGCCGAAATTCAACAGGTTGAAGAGACTATGAACGTAGAGGAAGATAGGATGGATATACTCGGTATTCCTTTATGGATATTCATAGTCATAATAGCCGCAGCTGGAGGAGGCGTAGGATCACTCTTCGCTTACTTCAAGTACTACGGACCAGAAGAAATAGTCGAATGTGGGAACTGTGGAGAGAGCATATCGGCAGATTCGACCACATGTCCCAAGTGTGGTGTAGAATTCGATATGGATACTGTGAAATGTAGCGAATGTGGTGAATGGATACCCTCTACATCTGATAGTTGTCCAGAATGTGGTGTTGAGTTCATCAAGACAGGAGAAGAGGTAGAAGATTACACTGAAAGGATGAGGAAACAGTACGAGAGATTCGTCAGCCAGCGAAAACAGGAAGCGGAGTCCAAATTGGGTAGAACCCTTTCCAAGAAGGAATTCCTGAGCTGGTGGAGACAGCAGCCCTCCTTCGTTACATTCGACGAGTGGCTTGAGAGAAAAGAAAAACAGCGCAAAGAGGGCGGTCAGGAATGTCCCGAGTGTGGAACTCTCAACAGTGTAGACGATGCTGTCTGTCAAAAGTGTGGAACCAGCCTGATAGGTCTTGAAGAAAAGGGCGACAGAAGAAGAGAACCATTAAGGCAACAAGAGATGCAGAAAGAGCAGGAGTCACCAAGAGCTCCGACACAGCGTGAAGGAGGTCCGAATCAGGAAGCACCACGACCAGATACAGGAGGCCCCAGTAATGAGATGAGCAGGGATCAAGGAAAATCAAAGAGAGTGAAAAAGAGACCCAGAAAAAAAGTAAAGAAAAAAGTGGTGAAAGAAAGAAACAAAGATGACTGAAAAACTCTTTACCAACACACCTTTTCTTTTTCTATTTTAAAATCATCAAGATCAATCGATTTTCCATCTTAAGATAGAAACAGTTTTATCATGAAGGAAGTTTTTGAATATCATCGTAAAGTGACAAAATGTTTGAGATAAAGAGAAGCGATGGACTAGCGAGGATAGGAAAGTTTGTGACCCCTAGTGGGTCAGTTGAAACCCCGGCGATAATGCCTGTCATAAATCCTAACTTAGAGCTGATACCAATAGATAGGCTCAAAAGTGAATTTGATGCTCAGATACTAATAACAAATTCGTACATAATATACCGCAAAAAGGAGTTAAGAGAAAGAGCTTTAGATGTTGGTGTACATGAACTCCTAGGGTTCGACGGTCCTATAATGACTGACTCGGGAACTTTTCAGGCTCATGTATATGGCGATGTAGAAGTGGGACCAGAACAGATCCTAGCTTTTCAAAAGGACATAGGTTCGGATATATCTACCATCTTAGACGAATTCACTGAGCCTGATGAAACCCGTCGAGAGGCAGACGAAAAGCTTGAAAGAACTGTTGAAAGGGCTAGAAACGCCAAAAAGAATTACGGAGATATGGAAGGTTATATCGCTTATCCTATCCAGGGCTCTATTCATACAGATTTAAGGAAAAGATGTGGTAGGCTGCTTGGCGATTTAGACGGCGATTTTTATCCGATAGGCGGCGTCGTACCGCTGATGGAAGATTACAGATTTTCTGAATTGAGTGAGATAATATTTTCTTCGAAGAAAGGATTGGGCCCAAGAGGCCCTGTACATCTTTTTGGGGCCGGTCATCCCATGTTGTATTCCCTTGCGACGCTCCTCGGATGTGACCTTTTCGACTCTAGCTCCTACGCAAAATATGCTAAGAGAGGAGACCTGATGTATCCTGAAGGGACTAAAAATATAGATGAGATAAGCTACTTGGGGTGCGAGTGCCCCGTTTGTACTTCAGCCGACGCCGAGAAACTAAAGAACAAATATGAGGAAGACGATATAACTCCCATAGCCGAACACAACCTTTGGATATGCTACAGGGAGATAGGTAAGATAAAGCAGGCTATAAGGGAGGGCAGACTTTGGGAACTCGTCGAGAGAAGAGTAAGAAGCCATCCAAAATTATTAGATGCTCTTCAAGTATTAGATAGAGAATACTCTCATATCGAAAAGTTCGAGCCCCGTAGTAGAGATAGAGCCGCACTATACACCGGCAGAGAATCCTATTTTAGACCGGCCTTCAAAAGGATAAAACGATGGATAATGGAAAAGTATACTCCGCCCAAAGATGGACCTACGGTGTACTTTGAATTAGACCAGGGGAGAAAACCTTACAGCAGAACTCTAAAAAAAGAAATATGTCTCTTGGAGAACTATGACGTCAATCTTCTTGTAAAAACGCCCTTAGGTCCAGTTCCTCTAGAGTTAGACGAAGTTTATCCCATAGCTCAATCGATATTTCCATCGAATATTCAGCGAACCTCTTCTTTAGAGGAATACAAGGAAAAAAAACGTATCGACGAATTGATAGCTTGGGAGGGAGAACCAATGATAAGTTCTTTCAATGAAAGAAAGGAACCAGATTTTGATGAGATGAAGATCAGGGCTACTGCGGATTACCAGTTCTTCGAGGGCGCTGGAAAAACACTCACTGACGGTAAATTGCAGTATGTGAAAAACAACAAAGGAAGGATCAAAAACGTTGTATTGAACGGCAGCCATATACTGTCAATCAGGTATTACGACGGCTTCTTTACGCTGAAGAAGGAAGGGGCTAGAGAACTCTGGAGAGAGACCTCATCTCCTGTTATGAGGATTGTGGTTGCCGATGAGAGCGCAGAGTTCAATCGTGAAGGAAAGAGCGTTTTTTCAAAGTTCGTCACAAATATGTCTGAAGACCTCAGAAAAGGCGATGAAGCCTTAATTGTAACGAAAGAAGATGAATTAGTGGCGGTAGGTAGAGCCTTCTTGACGGACGAGGAGGTAAAAGTTTTCGATCAGGGTCTAGCCGCTAATGTGAGAGAAGGTTTTGTGATCAACTGATGCATCAATATAAAATATGACCTCTAATATGAAGGTTTTAAATGCGTATAGCCGTCTTGATAGAGGATAAATGTCAAACCAAACGCTGCAGTTATGAATGTATAAACTACTGTCCGATGGTTAGGACAGGTAATGAAACTATAGTTAAAACTGAAGATGGTGTGAAGATATCTGAAGAACTATGTGAAGGTTGCGGCATTTGTGTGGATAAGTGCCCCTTCGACGCTATAAAGATGGTAAATCTTCCCGAAGAACTGAATACAGATCTTGTCCACCAGTTTGGAGAGAACAGCTTCAGGATTTACAGACTTCCCCTGCCTGAAGAAGGTCTCGTTACAGGTCTTCTAGGTGCTAACGGTATAGGGAAGACTACGGCCATCAGGATACTATCCGGTGAAATAACCCCCAATCTTGGAGATTATGACGAGGAAGCTTCTTGGGAAAGAGTCATAGAGAAATACTCCGGAACTGCATTGGGTAGCTATTTCAGTTCTTTAGCTCATGGCGAAATCGAGACCGCCTTGAAACCACAGTACGTTGATAAGATCCCAGCACACTACTCTGGAAAAGTCGAAGACCTTCTTTCTGGGATCGGTGATGACTACCAAAGGTGGGTGGAAGCTCTCGAGATAGAGAATACATTGGACTCCAAGATCACTAAGCTCTCCGGTGGAGAACTACAGAGAGTAGCTATAGCCGCGACCTCGACAAAAGACGCTGACGTTTATTTCTACGACGAGCCCTCTTCTTATCTTGATATAAGGCAAAGATTGAAAGTAGCGGAGGCCATAAAAGAAAAGAGTGAGAACAGCAGGGTGATGGTCATCGAACACGATCTAGCCGTCCTAGATTTCCTTGCGGATAATGTTCATCTGCTTTATGGTTCAAAGGGTGCCTACGGCGTCGTATCTCATCCTAAAGGTGTCAGGGTCGCGATCAATTCTTATCTTAGTGGTTTTATCGACGAGGAAAATATCCGCTTTAGAGATACTGAGATAACTTTTGAGAAAAGAGCTCCAAAATCTGAATGGCACTCTACTCCATTGGTTGAATATGATAGATTGGTAAAAGAATGGGACTCGTTCAGACTCGAGACCGAGAAGGGGGATATACCGGAAGGTGAAGTCATAGGCGTAGTGGGTCCTAACGCTACGGGTAAAACAACCTTCGTGAAGATGTTAGCCGACGTGATAGAGCCAACCGAGGGAGATATAAAGAAGAATGTCACCGTTAGTTACAAGCCCCAGTATATAAAACCAGATTACCAGGGACGAGTCATAGACCTTTACCGAACTGAGATAAACGAACGCTTGGACGAAGGTTTTTTCCGAACCAATGTTTTGAGACCTCTAGATATGGATGATCTGTATGAAAGGGAGGTCCCCAATCTCAGCGGTGGAGAGTTGCAGAGAGTTGTGCTGGCTCTCTGCCTCGGAAGGAAGGCCGATCTTTATCTGATAGATGAACCCAGCGCTTATCTTGATGCCGGAAGAAGGATGACCGCCGCAAAGGTCATACGAAGGTACATGGAGAAGATCAAAAAAGGCGGGATGATCGTGGATCACGATGTTTACTTCATAGATTACGTATCGGACATGATCATGAACTTTTCGGGGATTCCGGGTAAAAAAGGTAAAGGCGAGGGCCCCTATGACATGAGAAAAGGCATGAATAATTTTCTAAAGGATGTAAACATAACCTTTAGAAGAGACGAGCAAACTCATCGTCCCCGGGTAAACAAGCTAAACTCTAGATTGGATAAAAAGCAAAAATCTGAAGGGGAATATTATTATATCGATTGAAATCGAACGTGACGATTTAGTGGGCCTGTTTTTGAAACCTTTCATGGGATCATGATGCTGTCCAAAGTCATGACATCCTGTTCTTTTTCGGAAACGAAGTCCACTAATCCGTTTTTTCTCTCTTTTTCTGGTACTAGGTTTTCCAGCAGGATCTGTCCGTCAGGATATTCGAGCTGTTTCAACTTGATCTTACGTTTTTTATGCAGGAACAGAACCGATATAAGAGCCGTGATTATGTCTTTCTTCCTGTTATCATGTATCATATTCAGGGTGATCACGTTTTGTTCATAGCAGCAAATCCTGTCCCATATCAAGGATATATCTCGCTGTAGATTTTCTTTGTGGGATTGTGTTTTATAGTCATCTTTCTGTTTTTCGAACTCTTTTTCTCGCTCCTTTTTCTTCTCCTTTCTGATACGCTCCATCTTTTCTTTGTATTTTGCCTCTTTTTTTGCATCTTCAAAGGCATCGACCAGCTGCATAAGCGAGACCGGCTTCTTTTCTTCTCTTCTTACGGCCTTATTCAACGGGGTCTCATCTTCTTCTAATACCCTTTCTTCGTAATCTATGTCTTCTGGTTCCTCGTAGATTTCCTGATCCCAAACGTCCCAATCATTGAAGAATTCTTCTTCCATAGGTTCTTCAACGTTTTCGTCTTTTTCGTTTTCTGCCGAGTTCAACACGTGTTCGCACTGCATCTTCAGTATTGACCATGCCATGTTGACCAAACGACCGGCCACTATAAAATTCAAATTTTCCTTATCTCTTGCCTGTGACAGATACATGTCAGTGAAGGAAATCAGATCGATCTCCCAAGGGTCCATCCTTTCATCTATAACGAGTTTGAATATGGATGCTATAGCATTTTCGAAGGGATCCTTTGAAATATCTTGGCCCTCATCCTCCAATTCATCTACCATCTCTATGTAATCGTTTATCCTTTCTCCGTTTCGTTCTTCGTCGATTATGGATTTGCGGAAGGTTAGATGCTGTATGACTTCTTCAGTCGGGTCCTCCGAAGCACCTATTGACGGCAGATCAGTATCGCTTCCTTTCAACTCTGAGACCAAATCACTCCACCTCCGTTTTCAGTTTACTGACTTCTGAGAATTCTGGTATATCTCTTTCTTTAGCTTGTCCTATGTCGATCTTCATTATAACGTCCGAGATACCTTTATCGTCGATGGTAACGCCGATTATATGATCAGATTTCTTCAAAGTGACTTTTCGAAGGGATATCTGTATGAATTGAGCGGTTTCAGCGTTCCTGCTTATCATCTGGGCTACGTTTTCGGCGTTTACCCCGTCGAGGTTCTGATCGATCTCGTCCAGTAGATAGAAAGGCGAAGGATCGTACATCTGTATGGAAAATATGAAAGCCATCGAAACCAGACCCTTTTCGCCGCCGGAGAGGGCATCTACAAGGTGTACCTTTTTTCCAGGAGGTCTAGCCTTTATCATAAGGCCCCCCTCAAAGGGATCTTCCGAGTTTTCTAACTCTAGATGAGCTTCTCCACCGTTGGAGAGCTCTTCGTAGACTCTGCCGAAATTATCATTTATTCCTTTACAGACTTTCAACAAACCGCCTTTTTTCTTCTCGTCCAATTCATCGATCAGATTATCAAGCTCTTCTCTCCTGTTCTCGAGCTCTGTAAATTCTTCTTGCAGTTCTTCTTTCCGTTCCTTCTTTCTTTTGTAGTCCTCTAGTGCCCTCATGTTCACCGGTTGCAGTTCTTCCATCTTATTGTCACATCTTCGGATGGTGTTTTTCAGTTCTTTGATGGAAGGCAGTTCTTCACTTGAATAATCTTCCTCGCTGTCTATCTCCTCTTTTAGATCGTCTAACTTCTCCCTTTCAGTGCTCAGCTTTCTTTTCAATGTATTTATATATTCTCGCTTCGATTCCATCTCGGTCTCTAAGTTTTCTATCTTGTGCTTGAGTTCCATCCCTCTTTCCTTTTTCTCGTCGAGTTCCTCTCTCAAGTCTTCAAGTTCTTCATCAACCGCCTCCTCTTTATCTTTGATCTTTTTCAATTTTTCTTGGTTCTCTTCTATTATCGCTTCTGATTTCTTTATATCGCTTTTCTTTTCATCTATCTCCTCATCGAGCCCCTTTCTTTCATCTTTGATCTCCTGTATCTTATCTTCCAGCTGTTCTTTTCGATTCCTTTGCTTGTCTATCTCCGAATCGAGTTCGTTCAATTTCTTATTCAATCTGAGTTCTTCGTCTCTCAACTCTTTAAGTTTTTTAGATAATTCTTCAGGGCTGATCCTTCTTATCTCGCTCTTGATCTCGTCTTTTTCAGCTTTCAGGTCTTTAAGGTTATTTTGAAGATATTCTACCGATTTTTCTAACTTTTCTTTTTTATCTTCTAATTCTTTCTCTTTTTCTTTCTTTTCATCTAGCATCGAATTTTTCTTATCTATCTTCTTGTTCAATCGTTTGATCATGGATTCTAGTTCAGACTGTCTTTCCCTTTTACTCACGTTTTTGAGTCTCTGCATATCGTCTTGTATCTCTTGTATCCTACTTTGTACCTCTTTCAATTCCTTTTCCACTTTGTTTAGATTCTCTCTACTGTTCTTCAGGTCCATGCTGACTTTGTCGAGTTCGCCCCTATCCGGGGCGCTGAATCCGATCATATTCTTCTTCAAAGTGCCGCCCACCATAGCCCCACTTTTCTGTATCTTTTCTCCTTCTAGGGTCACGATCCTGACTCCGCCCATATGCTGTCTTGCGGAATCGATATCTTCCATCACTACGGTGTCGTGAAAGACATACCAGAAAACGTTTTCGTATTTTTTGTCATAATCGACAAGTTCGATAGCGAAGTCGACGGCTTTCTCATCTTTCACAGCTCTAAGAGCTTTTCCCCGTGGTCTACCAGTGCGCATCTTGTTAAGAGGTAGGAACGTTGCTCTCCCAGCATCGTTCTTTTTTAGATGCTTTATAGCTTTAGATGCCACGGAGTCGTTATCTACTACAATAGACTGCATCCTGCCTCCCGCGGCTACTTGTAATGCAGTTTCGTATTCATCCTGAACGTCCGCTAGTTCGGCAATGGTACCATGTACACCTTCAAGATCTCCTTTATCTCTTGCCTCGAGTATGGTTGAAACGGCACGATTGTAACCCTTTTTTACCGACTTAGCCGCTTTTTCTTGTGCCTTCAATTGCTCATATTTTCTTTTTAGACGACTCACCCTCTCTTCTAGGTCGCTTTTATCTTTCCTAAGCTTCTTCTCCTTACGCTTTTTCTCGTGGAATTCATCTTTCAATCCACTCAATTTTTCATCATGTTCTTCGTTCTCCTCGCTTATATCCTCTAATTCCATCTCCTTTTCTCTTTTTTCAAATTCTAAATCTTCTTTATCTTCCTCTAATTCAGCGATCTCCTCCATAGTCCTTTCTATCTTGTCTTTGACTGTATCGTGTTCTATTTTCTTTTTGGATAATTTGTCATTCTTATCTTCGATTTTTTTTCTCAGTTCGATGGAATCTTTTTTCAGATCTTTTATCCTCTCATCTGAGTCGGATTGTTTTTCCTCGATCTCCTCTATTTCCTTACTAACTTTTTCTAATTCTTTCTCTATTTTATTTTTATTATCTTCAATTTCTTTCACTTTTTTACTTTTC
This sequence comes from Thermoplasmata archaeon, assembly GCA_003555395.1. Taxonomy (GTDB): domain Archaea; phylum Thermoplasmatota; class Thermoplasmata; order Halarchaeoplasmatales; family Halarchaeoplasmataceae; genus Natronoplasma. The sequence continues at coordinate 37,589 of PWHU01000064.1, read as the reverse complement.
TTTGAAAGTTCTTCCTTTTTCTCATCTAAAAGTGATTTTAATTTCTCTCTTTTTTTCTTATCGTTTTTTATCGTGTATTGAGCATCTTCTTTTTTGTCGTCCGCCCTGCCTATCTTTAATTTCAAGTCATTTATGCGTTTTTGAAGCTCTTTGCTCTTCGTGCTACCTTTATTTTCCAATTCTTCTTTTAATTCCTCTATTCTCTCTGTTGTCTTTTTCTTCTTCTCTTTATATTCCTCTTTTTTCTCTTTCTTCTTTTCTATACTTTCTTTGTTATCTTCGATGTCCTTTTCGATGGAAGTTATGTGGTTCTGGGTGTCTTGCAGCAATTTCCACGCTTTCATCTCTTTAGCTTCGGACTTTTTGTCTGACAGTTCTTGATACCGCAGCGCTTTCTTTCTATCTTCTTCCAGTTCTTCAACTTGGCTGTTTATCTCGTCCAAAAGTATGTTTATCCTTTCAAGATCTTGTGCCACGTCCTCCTTTTTTTCTTCGGCTTCTTCTATCTCCTCGTCGTATTCACTTATTCCTGAAATATCATCCAGGATCCTTCTTCTCTCCGTCGGTCCCATCTCTACGATCTTAGCAATATCGCCCTGCTGAACTATGTTGTATCCATCAGGAGATATTCTAGCGTGAGCCAAAAGATCTTGAAATTCGTTCAAAGTTGATCTTCTTCCGTTCACGTAAAAATACGAATTATATCCCTGTTCATTGTCAGATCTTTTCACCTTTCTTGTGAAGGTGACTTTATCTTCGTCGAGTGGTATTGTTCTGTCTTCGTTCTCGAAAGCAAGACTCACTTTGCAGTAGCTTGCTTCTTTACCGTTCTTTCCACCGTTGAATATCAAATCCGTCAGACGACCAGCTCTTATCTCCTTGGAACTTTTAGGCCCCAGTACGAATAAAATAGCGTCGACGATATTAGATTTCCCTGATCCATTTGGTCCAGTGATGTTAGTATAACCCTCTCTAAAGGGAATTTCCATCTCTTGGCCAAACGACTTAAAATTTTCCATCCTAACCTTTTCCAAATGCAAAGATATCTTCCTCCAGATGATAGTATCTGGGCATCAAATGCCGCTGCAAGTTTCGAGTGCATCTTAGTCCCATCCCAATGGGCTAATATGGTCAGACGATTAACCTACAAACGTCCGACGAATAGAGAATGAACACGATGGTATAAAAATATTCCGGTTATATATGATGTTGTGTATAATCTTCCATCTTAACAGGCATATCACTGCAAACTTTCATTCTGGATCGTCTTGAAAAGATCTAGAGCTGCCTGTGACTGCATACCGCCGTTTTCCAAAACCGAGTCGAAAACGAAGAAAACGGTCATATATTCGTCTGACTCATTTACCTCCACAACTCTAGCATCCATCTCTGAGATATTTTCTAACATATTTCTCTCCTTGTATCTATATGGTATATGCCTATTCGGCCACCCATACTTTATACTTTGTGTCCGGATTCTTCAATTCGTGTAATATCCTGTCCTTTATCAATTTCTTAGGTTTGTGGATCAACGGAACTCTTTCCATCAGTTCGCCGAAGGAATCGAATTCGCCGTTTTTGTTTCTATCGTCTAATATCGCATCCATCTTTTTCTTACCTAAACCCGGTAAGAGCTCCAGCATATGGTATCTCTTGGTTATAGGATGTGCTTCGTTGTAGAATTTTAGAAATCTTTCCTCTTCCTCGTCGATGATATCCTCAAGCACATAGGGCACTTCGCTTTGGGCTGCATGAGTCAACTCGTCCCATCCTATGCGCTTTTTCACATGTTTTATTTTTTCTCTATTGTCGAGATCCTTTCCTATGTAGACTTTATCTCCGATGTTGCAGGTCTTTCCCTCTTTTGGTAGCAGTTCGAAGAGCTTAAACTCGTCTTTACCCAAAGCCAATACCAAACTTTCATGCTTGTAGCTTTTAGAGTCAGGTCTTCCCTCAGCTAAATAATCTAAAATGTATGCGTAATCCTCCATATTTTCCCTCATTTATATTTTTTAATTACGTTTATTATATCCTCTGCATCCTCATTAGAAGGGGTATATCTGTCCTGCTGGAATATAGATCTCACACCGTCTTCGTCTTCGGGTAGTATGTCCGCGGTTTTGTAGATCAACTCTTCATTCATGAAATCGAAATTTTCCCTCAATTCGTCCATAAGCTCTTCGGTTTCCTCGATGGAAAGCTCAACGAATTTTTCTGCGTGCCCAAGAGCGAGGCTCTGTTCATAACTTATCTCTCTCTTTTCGGATTCCTCAGTAAGTAGCTTTTTGACCTCTGCGAGTGTAACATATCTTGGGCCGTCTTCTGACATAAAAAACCTCCTATTCAGCTCTTTCGAGATGCTCCGCTCTCGTGATGACTTTTTTTGTTTTCCTTCCGTCTTTCACATTGACCACGAATGCGGCCCCTTGTTTCCCTTCGATCTCGCCTATCTTGCCGTGAAATCTTCTATGGGGCTGCGCTTTGTGAACGCTTGGCTCGATCTTGATCTTCACCTTTTCCCCTTCTTCAAACTCCTGCAGGGCCTTGTTGATAGGGATGAGCCCTCTTTCACTAGGATCCTTTCTCAATATTTTTCGCGTTCCCTGTTTCGTACCTTTAGACCTCTTCATATTCATCACATCCTTCAAGATAGTGAATTTTTATCACATCTAATTTTTTTACTTCACATCTCACGTCGAGCTTTTCAGACAGACTCGGCTGTGTTCTCCCCTTATCACCATGGACGAACTCTTTGACGTATGTGCCCGCCTCGCATGTCATCCTGATCACGAATTGCCTGTTATCTAAGGATTCAAGTTCTAAATCGTTTATGCAGCGTTTCCTGATCTTATCCGAACGCCTGTGGTTAACTCGAGAGGGGGTCCTCTGTGAGATCTCGACGCCCCTCAATTCATCAAGGACCCTTTTAAACTTTGCCCTTTCTACAGGTTCCTCTATATCACCTTTCACCCTATAAGTTTTTTTTGCCCTCGCCTGCTTTATCTCCTGTACTTTTTCTTTTTCGACTTCCTTAAGAGAGAGAACCTTCACTTTTTCGCATTCATTTATCTTTTCCTCAAAATCATCTAGTTCGATTTTTCTGATCTTTGGATTTTTTATTTCCATCACAAAAGGTCTTCCATCGCCTAACATCTTCGCGTCGATGTCCTCACGGCCCATACCGTGTAATATGAAGTCCTCACCTGATGTCATCTTCCTTAAAGGCTCGCCGATCATCTCTTCCACGCTTGTTTCGTATAGTTTTCCGCTTCCCCCACATTTTTCACACCCTTTTCCGCGACAGCGGTTACATATCCACTTAGTCTGAGGTATACCTCTATCAAGCTTTTTATATCGTCCGTAGACAAATAGAGGCGATATCTCGATCTCAACGGAATCGAATCTCGTATCGAGTATGGCCTTGATATCAGGATCCTCTAGGTCGACCTCCTTCTCTATCTTTTTTTGAACTCTTTTTCCTACTTCTCTATTTATCTCCGAGTTTATGGGTTCAGCGGTAGTCAAATTCAGTTCTGTCCATAAGCTTTCTTCTCTCTCCTCCACCTCTGGATCGATCCTAGAACCGATAAGGAAGTCCTCGAATTCGAATCTGCTGAGTTCATCCGCGGCTATTTCAGCGAATTTATCTAACTCCTGGAAGAGGTCACCACATAACACACATCTGTCCGATTCTTCTGGGACCTCTTTTCTCTCTTTACCGCTTTCCACTAACATCGCGGAAGCTATTCGAAGGCTTTTCCCCCTCTCTTTGTTCGTAACGCCGTGACCCAGCTGTGCGAATAAACGACCTAAACAGTGATCGCATAGGTCTTTCTCTAAAGCCATCTCCACATTTTTTAATACTTCCATTTTATCAGCACCGATTCAAATCAAGCATATCGGAAAATTGTTTGATCTATTTTCCTAGATCTCGCGCTAGGCTGTGAAGCCTCTCTTTCGTCAGGAGCAGAGCGGTCACCACAACTGTTATGAATCCCGCTTCCACTACATATCCCTGCTGTATGAACACACCGAGTATGAATGTGACGAAAAGTGCCACCGAGGTGGTTATCCCTATGGTGTGTATTTCGTACTTAAGGTAAGCTAGGAGAACAGCGAACCCACCAAAGATGACGACTCCGACCTCTATCAAGTGGAGTCCTAATGAAGCGGAGAGAAAAGAAAAAAGAACGCCGCTCATGGACGTTAGGGGAAAGGTTCTAACTCCTGCGATTACTTTCGGCCCTTTCTTTTTATGCTCCCTTTCAAGCCCGATAAGGCCTCCCATGCCTATAGCCAACAGAACATGGATAACGAAGTTGAGATCTATGAATGCTTCCATCAATCAAATCTTATAGAGTTTAAGTTATTTTTTATTTTCGGCCGATAAGAATCAAATAACCCATCCTATATCTCGATATCCATGAGAGAGAAAAATGCTAAGGAGAAGGCTAGAGAGTATCTTTCTCAGGAACCGGTCGTGAATTCGTACCAGATCGCAAGGTTGGATGACGATCGAAGCGAGGTGTTCTTGAACCAGAAAAAGAATATGTCTGGAGTCCTTATAATCAGCGGCGGAACCGTCACCTTGAGAGGCGGCTTAGAGGCAGTGAAGGACCTACTCTTAGAGAATTTAGATGAGGACGAAGAGTACAGGTTTCATTCCATCGATCCTCACTCGTTCAAAGCCGTAAAGGAAACAGTCGAGGTCGACGATGATAGACCTACATGGCTCTTGGTCCGCCTATATGAAAAAGCCAAGGAACCGGAGGAGGAGATAGCTTCTTTGAAAGAGAAGGACGCTTCGGTTATAAACGAATATTGGGGTCTCGGAGGTCAAGACTCGACGGATTACATAAAAAGGCGGATAAATCAGGGGCCCGCCTACGGGATAAGAAAGGAAGGAGAACTCGTAGGATGGAGTCTGACCCATTTCATAACCGACGAGGTCATGGTACTGGGTATGCTGCACATAAAGGAAGCTTGGAGGAGAAAAGGCCTCGCTAAAGCACTGACCGAAGCCATGTGCAAGGAATGCGAAAAAAAGGGTTTGATCCCAGCTGTCCAGATATTTAAAGATAACGAACCCTCTTTCTCACTTGCAGAGGACCTGGGCTTTGAGATCAGAGCCGAGCATCACTGGTTCGACGGGCTAAAGAAACGGATGCAGTGATCTTACCATAAGGAAAAAAGAAATATATAACACTGCTCCTTGAATCTGGTGCATGCGGATAAGACAGCCAATCGTCAGTGTTCTCGGTCATGTCGACCACGGCAAGACGACCTTCCTGGATAAGGTAAGAGGGACCACTGTTCAGGAGAGGGAAGCCGGAGCTATAACACAACATATAGGGGCTACTGAAGTACCTTTAGAGGCTTTAAAAGATGCATGTTCTAAACTGGGATGTAATATAGATTTCTCGTTACCTGGCTTACTATTCATCGACACCCCTGGTCATCACTCTTTCATAAATCTCCGGTCAAGAGGTGGATCTCTAGCGGATTTAGCGGTTCTAGTAGTCGATATAAACGATGGTTTCATGCCCCAGTCTTTAGAATCACTTGACATCCTGAAGAGAGAAGAAACTCCCTTCATCGTGGCCGCTAACAAACTTGATAAGATCCCTGGATGGCGCTCTGAGAACAGGCCGTTCGTTGAAAACATACGCGACCAGTCTCAGGATGCAAAGGACAGGATGACCGAAGCTCTATACGAGGTGATAGGCGATCTTTATGATAGAGGCTTTTCATCCGACAGATATGATAAGGTCAAAGATTTTTCGAAAAACATAGGTATCGTTCCGATGAGCGCATTGACAGGAGAAGGTGTAGAAGATCTTCTCATGACCCTGATCGGCTTAGCTCAGACTTATTTGGAGGACGACCTTGAAGTCGAGGAAGGACCAGGTGAAGCCACCGTTTTGGAAGTGAAAGAAGAGGTCGGACTCGGCACCACTCTAGATACCATCGTCCATCAGGGCGTACTGAGAAAAAATGAAAAAGTGGTCATAGGGACCAGAAATAAACCAATACATACAAAAATAAAATCACTGTTGAGACCGAAGCCCATGGATGAGATCAGAGATCCCAGTGAAAGGTTCATCGAAGTTGCTGAGGTAGGAGCCGCAGCAGGTATCAAGATAGTCACACCCGAGTGTGAAGGTGTATTAGCTGGCGCCCCGATAATTGGAGTTGGTGACAGAGATCTAAGTGAAGTAATGGATATGGTGAGAAAAGAGAGCCAAGCCGATATAGAAACCGAAGATGAGGGAGTCATAATAAAGGCTGACGCGATAGGGTCTTTAGAGGGACTAGCTTATGAGCTAGATGAGGCGGAGATACCTCTCTTAAAGGCTTCTGTAGGTGACGTGTCGAAAAAGGATGTAGCGGACGCGGTGGCGATAGACGAACCGCTTTACAGGGTCATACTTGCTTTCAACGTCGATGTATTACCGGACGCCGAAGAGAAGTTGAAAGAAGTAAGTGTCAAAATATTCCAGAACGATGTGGTTTACAGACTGGTGGAAGAATATGAGGAATGGAAGGAAGAAAAGAAGAGGGCACTCGAAGAAAAGAAGAGAGAAAAAGTAGTCCATCCAGTCAAGATCCGAATTTTAGAAGATCATGTCTTCAGGATCTCTAAACCTGCGGTGGTGGGCGTAAGAGTTTTGGCTGGAACCCTGAGACCGGATAGAAGACTCCTCAAAAAGAACGGAAAATCCGCCGGTACGATAAAAAGTATCAGGACCGGCGATCAATCACTAGATAGTGCTGAGCAAGGAGAAGAGGTTGCCATAGCTATTTCGGGAGTCACCGTAGGTAGGCAGATAGACGAAGGAGATGAATTGTACATAGATATCCCTCAAGGCGACGCCTCTAAACTGAGAGACCTAGAATTGACCTATGACGAGGAAAGGATATTGGACGAGATCAGGGAGATCAAGCAGGAGGAAGATCCGTTTTGGGGACTTTGAATGTACGAGCACATCACATTTTTTCTATAAAATCACCTAACAAACCACAATCTTAATTAGAAATAGCTCTATCAAGGTAGAAATAAGATTATATGATCAGGTGGTATATATGTCTAGCAATATAGCGTCAGAAATCATCTACGAGACCCCTATGGAGAAACAAAATATAGAGATAGTTGAGAGAAAGGGCATCGGCCATCCCGACAGCATAGCCGACGGTATAGCCGAAGAGGTCAGCAGAAATCTTTCTAGGATGTATATGGAAAAGCACGATAGGATACTTCATCATAATACAGACGAAGTCCAGATAGTGGGGGGACAGGCCAATCCAAGATTTGGCGGTGGAGAGATACTCGAGCCGGTTTACATGCTGCTTGCAGGAAGAGCTACTACGGACGTGAATGGCAAAAGGCTGCCTTATAAGTCAACAGCTCTTACCGCCGCTGAGGAATATCTTGAAGAGACCTGCACACACTTGGACGTAGATCAGGGCGTGATGTTGGATTGCAGGATAGCTCAGGGCTCAGTTGATCTTCAGGACGTTTACGATACCAGCAGACACAACGCTAACGACACATCTTTTGGCGTGTCATATGCACCGTTAAGCGGAACAGAAAAAGTCACTTTAGAGACTGAAAGATTCATAAACGGTCCATTGAAGGATGACCTCCCTGAAGTGGGCCAGGACGTCAAAGTCATGGCTACTAGAAAGAGGGATGAGATAAATCTAACTATAGCGGTGGCGATAATAGATCGTTTGACTTCTGATGCAGATCATTACAAAAGTGTGATAGAAGAAATAAAAGACCGTGTCAAAGATCATGTTCTGGATCAAACCTCGAGAGACGTAAACATCATGCTCAACACCGCGGATAACTATGAGAAAGACATATATTATCTGACTGTAACCGGTTTATCCATGGAGAACGGTGACGACGGGTCTGTTGGAAGAGGTAACAGAGTCAACGGTTTGATCACACCTTTCCGTCCGATGAGCATGGAAGCGGCTGCCGGTAAAAATCCCGTGACGCACATAGGTAAACTCTACAATATCGCAGCAAAGGAGATAGCTCAGAAAGTTTATGATGAAGAGAAGGAAGGAGTTCACGACGTCTATGTAAGACTGGTATCACAGATAGGGAGATCGCTAAAAGATCCTCAAGTGGCCAGCATACAGCTCGTCGTCGAAGAAGATGAACATCACAATACAAGGATGGATAACGTCGAATCTATAGCTGAAGATTATTTGGAAAATATCTTCGACTTGAAGGACAGGATACTCAACGATGAGATCAGCGTGTTTTAAGTTGAATATTCTCATCCCATAGCCATGAGCGCAAAGACCTTACAGTCTCTAACTATGTAATCAAGCACTGCATACTCGTTAGGTTGATGCGCTAAGGCTTTGTTAGAGCACCATACTGCCGTTGGTATACCCCTATCTCTGAAATGTTTTGCTACTGTACCTCCACCGATACCGACCAATTCCGGTTTGAAAGAAGTGACGTCATTTATCGCAGCTATTAACTTTTTAACCACTTCTGAATCTTCAGGAGTTTTTTCGGGAGCGTCGCTCTCGTTGACATATTCGATGTCTATCCTCGCTCCGGTTTCGTCTTCAAATTGTTCCGCCGCATTTTCGAACACTTTTTTTACTTCGTTTAAAGGGATAGAAGGCAAGATCCTACAGTCAAAGAACTGTGTCTCTTTACCCGGTATGGAGTTAACATTAGGTACATTTGCCAGCCTTTTAGTCGGCTCGAAGGTGCTGGTAGCCGGAGAAAAAAGCTCGTCCTCTTCATCGAATTTATGGCGAAGTTCTTCATCTACAAAGTTTTGATATCTTGCGATTATACGATTTGCATTTATTGTTCCGCCTGGCATAGCTGCGTGGCCCTGCTTGCCGTGAACCTCCACTTTTGTCCAGATACCGGATTTTTCGACTATCTCGATGCCTTTTCCTTCATCTTCGCTGTGGTCCGGGACCAATACGAGGTCATCTTCATCTATTATACCTTCTTCTAAGATGTGCTCCACACCGTACTCGCTTCCGGTCTCTTCATCTGAGACCATGATCACTTTGATGTTATAATGCGGTTTTATCCCGGCTTCCGAAAGGGCTTTCACTGCAAATATACTAGATACCAATGCCTGACCGTTATCTTCGGCGCCTCTACCGTATATCTTCCCGTCTTTGAATTCGGGTTCAAAAGGATCGGTATCCCATTCGTCGAGATCACCTTCTGGGACTATATCTATGTGAGTAACTATGATCAGATTTTTATCCTCCTTTCCCTCTTTCACCGCTACGATATTAGGTCTTATACCACTAGGAACACGATCGTCCTCCGCATCCACTCTATCTATAGAATCAAAACCGAAGTCCTTGATGATCTCCATGATCAGTTCGGACTTTTCTTTTTCACCTTCTCCGTCGTTGTCAGGACCTATAGCGGGAATACGGATCAGCTTCATGAGCGTTTCTTTCATATCCTCTTCATTTTCATCTACCTTTTTGAGTACCTTTCCATCCATGTTATCACATATATGACTAAAAAAGTAATCCGTCAGACAGATATAAGTTTTAGGCCGGAAGAGGATGTTCTTCGTAATCCTTTTTGACGTCCTCGCCTGTCAGATCAAGATATATCTGGGTAGTGGTTAAGGATGAATGTCCCAGCATCTTTTGTACACTACGTAGGTTCATACCGGATTTCAAGCAGTGGACCGCAAAGCTGTGTCTCAACATATGGGGATACACGTTCTTGCTTATATCGGCTTTGTTCGCGTACTTTTTGACCAACCTTTCGATCTGTCTAGTAGATAAAGCATTACCGCGCTGAGAAAGGATCAGTACCCCTTTTTCTTCGTCTCCTTTATACAACTGTACAAGGTCCAAAGTTTCATCATCTATAGGTACTATCCTGTCTTTGTCTCCTTTTCCTCCTCTTACGGTCACAAGGCCTTCGTCAAAATCTATATCTTGGATCCTTAAAGAAGTAAGTTCCGATACTCTAAGCCCACACCGGTACAAAATACGCAGTATCAATCTATCCCGTATCTTCCTTCGCTCGGGGGCGTTCAACAACTTCCGGACTTCATCTTCCTTGAGATATTTTGGCAGTTTTTTTCCCATTGACCCACCATGTCTGACATTTTGTATGACAATATAGCTCTTACAAGATATAAAAAGATTTTGGCGAACAACTAACAGCAGGGTAAAAATATTTATATCGACCCGAGTCATCGCTTTCCACATGGGCCTGTAGCTCAGCCAGGTGGAGCGATCGGCTCTTAACCGATTGGTCTGGGGTTCGAATCCCCACAGGCCCGTTTTTTGGGGATGAGGACCCTTGGGTTCGTGAGTCAATCTATGATTGACGAGCTGTTAGAATTTCGAACACTATGAGAAATTCTGACTGGAATCCCCACAGGCCCGTTTTTTTGGTTACCGAAAACCACGAAAGCTTTTTAATCTCCCATTCCTGTGAAGGAGTATATCTGGTACCATGGAGATGACAAAGAAAGACGAATACGATTTCAAAAAAGCCATAGAGGAGATCAAAGATCTCAAGGGAAGGGGTACCGAGCTAATCTCGCTCTACGTACCCCCTGATAGAAGCATCTCTGACGTGACTTCCTACCTGAACGAGGAGATGTCTGAGAGTTCAAATATCAAGTCAAAATCCACTAGGAAGCACGTGCAGGCAGCGTTGAGATCCATAATGTCCAAACTAAAATATTTGGACAAACCTCCCGAGAAAGGGATGGTCTTTTTCGTGGGCCATGTTTCGGCTAGTGGAGACAAAACCGAGATGGTCTCTAAGACCCTAGAGCCCCCAAGGGAGATAGAAACTTTCACCTATCGGTGCGACTCCGAATTTTACGTTGAACCCCTGAAGGAGATGATAGGCGAAAGGGAAAAGTACGGGCTGATAGTTCTCGATCGAAGCGAAGCTACCATCGGAATATTGAGAGGAAATAGGGTGGAAACTCTTCAGCACCTGCAGTCCATGGTTCCAAGCAAGCACACTAAGGGTGGTTTCTCTCAGCAGAGATTCGAGAGGAGGATAGAGATAGCGGCCCAAGAATACTTTAAAAGGTTGGCGGACAAAGCTAACGGGCTCCTTCTAGAGGAGGAGGTCGATGGTCTTTTGGTAGGCGGCCCCGGTAGAACTAAAGACGACTTCATAGACGGCGGATTTTTACATCACGAATTAGAGAACAAGATTATAGACACTTTCAATACAGGCTATACGGACGAATATGGCCTTAAAGAATTGATGGAGAACGCTAAAGAAACTCTGTCTGAACTAGAGGTCATGAAGGAAAAGAAGTTGATAAATAAATTGATGGAAGAGATCAAGAACCCTAATGGAGGGATGGCAAGTTACGGCGAGGAAGAAGTGATGAGGGCTTTAAGGATGGGAGCAGTTGAGACTTTACTCGTATCTGAAGGTATAAACAAACAAAAGGTGAAAGTTGGATGTCCGGATTGTAGTTACGAAGAGGACATGACCGTCGAAGGAAAGCTGAGAAAAAAAGAGCTTTCCTGCCCTAACTGCGATTCAGAACTGGAGACATCGGATAAAAAGGATATCATCGAGCTTCTCTATGAGATGGCGGAAGAGGTGGGAAGCGAGGTAAAATTGATTTCCAGCGAATCTGAAGAGGGCGAACTACTAAAGAATGCTTTTGGCGGTGTAGCGGCGTTGCTCCGTTACAGGATAAACTGAGGTTCAAAGATGGGATACGTGATACTCGACTTCCAGGATGAGATAATCGATAAAACCAAGAAAGTCTTGGACATATCTGAAGATATGATCGAGATCGAGGTCCCGTCAGAGGAGAGAGGTGATTACGCCCTACCTTGCTATTCTCTAGCTAGAGTACTCAAAAAGGATCCAAAAAAGATAGCCGAAGAGCTGAGCACTAAAATAGAAATGGACTTTGGAACAGTGGAGAGTTCGGGACCTTATGTGAATTTTAAGATAGACGGCTCACATCTAGCTAGAGAGACGATATTGTCTTGTCTTGAGAAAGAAGAAAGTTTTGGTGAACTGTCTCCCAAGTCGGAAAAAATAATAGTAGAACATACTAGCGCCAATCCTAACGGTCCTTTACACGTGGGACGAGCTAGAAATCCTATCATAGGAGATACTTTAGCACGGATGTATGAAAAGTCGGGCTATGAAGTCGAAAAACAGTATTACGTGAATGATATAGGACGTCAGATCGCGATCTTAGTATGGGGGACTTTAAATCTTGATGAAAAAGATCTCCCCACGGCAGAGAGAAAAAAAGCCGATCATAATCTTGTACGGTATTACCAGATGGCGAATAAATTATTGGAAGAAGACGAGAGTATAGAGGAAGATATCCAGGAAATCATAAGATCCATGGAAAAAGGTGACGAAGACATATTACAACATTTCAAGAACACCGCACAAAAGATAATGAAAGGTATAGCGAAATCTTTAGAGCGGTTAGAAATCAATCTAGATAGTTATAAAACCGAATCATCTCTGATAGTAGATGGCTCCGTTGAAGAGGTGATAAAAAAAGTATCAGAACTGAAAAACTCAGGAGAGGAAGACGGAGCCTTATATTATGAAAAAGAAGATAATAAAACATTCGTGGCCCGAAAGAACGGAACCAGTTTGTATCCTGCTAGAGATATCGCTTACCACATCTGGAAAGCCGAACGCGCCGATCATCTATTAAACGTATTGGGCGAGGATCATAAGCTCCATGGGGAATTTGTACAGAGCGTGTTAAAAGATTTAGATGTAAGTCCAATACCTCATATAGTTTTTCACTCGTTCGTTACTTTTGAAGGGCAGGAGATGTCCACTCGTAAGGGAACTTACGTGACATTGGATAATTTCATGGATACGGCTCATGAAAAAGCTAAAGAGGAGATAAAGAAAAGAAAAGAAGTCAGTACGGACGAATTAGATTCGATATCTGAAAAGATAGGTATGGGGGCGGTCAGATACAACATCATAAAAGTACAACCCCAGAAACCAATCGATTTTGTTTGGGACGACGCTCTAGATTTTGAAGGAAACAGTGCACCTTTCCTACAATACAGCCACACAAGAGCGAACAGTATCTTGAGGAAATGGGGGGATAATCGATTAGATATAGGATCATCAGATCTTCAAGATTTTGAAGATGGAGAGATAACTTTGATGAAAAGGATATCAGAATTTCCACGAGAATTGAGAGATGCGGTGGAAAATAATTCTCCTCATACAATGGCAAAATACGCTCATAAACTCGCTGCGGAGTTCAATCAGTTCTATAGAGATTACCCCGTACTTCACTCTGAGGAAAAGAAGATTAAACGGATAGCTATAGTGAAAAGTTTCAAATTTGCTATGGGCAGTGTTTTACAAACTTTAGGCATACAAAAGCCAAAAAAGATGTAATATAGAAAAAAAGAAAAGGTTTTTTAGATTGTAGCTTTTATTTCCCCATCTTCTCTTTGATCTTATCCTTGTAGAAGTACAGTCCCACTGTGACACCGATTATGATTATCGGGATCAACGCATAGACCACGTACTCTCTCCAAGCTGCGGGTTCAACATTTACGGTTTCTTCTACTTCGTTATTCCATAGTAGCTCTGGGTGTTCTCTTTCTTCGGCATCTGTTACGTTCACGTTCACAACTATTTCTCCATCGTTCTCCGGTTCCCATTCAATGTCTATCCTGACCTCTTCACCAGGTTCTATGTGTGTTCGATTCATTTCTTCGCCATCTTTGAAGAATACTGGTGAGACGTCTACTCTTTCATCATCTACTCGCAATACAGTGTCTATCTGAGTGGCGTTTGCGTCTCCCTGGTTGGTGACATTCACACTGATGGTAACCGTATCTCCGACTCTTATATCTTCTTCTGAGAATCTGAGATCGTCTACCATGAGATTAGGGGTTGGTCCTCTACGGATGTTTACTGTTACCGACTCGTTCCTGAAATTACCAGATACGTCTGTCACATTAGCCCAAACTGTATAATCTCCAGCACTATCAAAACTGACGTTTTCCCATATCTCTCCTTCTTCTTTCATCTCGAGTTCATCGATCCACCATGTGAAATTATCTAGTTCACCTTCGTACTCAGGATGTGCAACCGATTCCGTCGCATTGAAAGTAACGTTGGTACCTATCTTTAGATCAGCATGTTCAACGTAAGAATCGTAGCTATGTTCATCGTTCCACTCTGTTCTGATGACTACACTGGGTTTTGTGGTATCATTGACGTTTATCACTATCATCTCTTCGTTCCAATTTCCTACCGGATCAGTAACATTCAGCGTTACATTATAGGAACCAGGTATATCAAAAGTATGATTCACATTTGTAAGGTTCGCTCCGCTTACTGGTTCGCTTTCATCGCTGAAGTTCCACTGATACATGCTTATGTTGCCGGTAGCTTCGTCCACAAAATTCTCTGCACTGAAGTTGAGTTCTTCCCCTTCATCGGCTGTAGTGCTCTCTAGTATTTCTTCTCCTCTCACTTTTATCGTTCCCTGTGGACCTTCGTCGTCGACAACGACGAAAGTTTCGTTGCTGATGAACCTTCCGTTGCTCTCTTCTACTTCCACGGCGAGGGTCATCTCTCCGGTATCATTGAATGCGTGAGTTATATCTTCACCGTATCCTATCACGTCTCCGCCCAAAGTCCACGTATAGTTTACCGCTTTGCTTATCGGATTTTCGTAAACAGATCTGATCTCCGCTTCGCTGTCTTTTCTTATCACGTAGTGGTCTTCGTCCCTTTCAAATATCCAAGGTTCTCTTTCAAGGAATATACTCACATCGCCCTCTTCGTATTCTCTCAGGTCTAAGACCAGATAGGAAGTCTCTTCTTCTTCCATATATTGAGGATCTATAGTCATGTGGGTGTAACCATCGATTTCAACGTTTTCAGGTATGATCTCTAAAGAGTTCTCTCTGCTCACGTCGTATCTCTCGTAACCATCTATGACACTTAAAGTATAGTTGAATACTCTCCTGTTGCCGTAGGTATGAGCGTGATTGACCCAAAGATCTACAACGTAAGATCCTTCATCCAGGTCGTCATCCACGATACTGTATTCTCTCTCCGCTGTTACGGTTATATCTCCTTCGAAAGGTTCGGTGAAGTCCTCTC
This sequence comes from Thermoplasmata archaeon, assembly GCA_003555395.1. Classification (GTDB taxonomy): domain Archaea; phylum Thermoplasmatota; class Thermoplasmata; order Halarchaeoplasmatales; family Halarchaeoplasmataceae; genus Natronoplasma. The sequence goes on along the minus strand of PWHU01000064.1, from coordinate 22,456 downwards.
CTAATTTCTCCAACCCTTCAAATTCAACTGAGTAATCTTCAAGTTCATATATCGTATCGTTCACTTCTATGACATCTAACGTTGTGAGGATGTTTGCTTCGCTGTAGTTGAGTCTGTCTCTGAATTCACGTATTTCTTCATCTCCTACTGCTTGGTCTCCGTCACCCAATGCGATATCGATCTGCATTGGCAAATAGCCTATGTTGGAATAGTCTAAGGTCTTCATTCTAGTTCCTGAATTGAGTGTTCTTGTGGTATCGATCGTGAGTGTTTCTACGCCGTCGAATTCCATGTTCGTCTCGAACATTTCGGGCTCGGATGCATTTACACTCTGCCTCCCGAGTTTTTCGGTACCTTGGAGGTCAACGATCTCTTTTACAAGAGGTTCGTACCCTGGAGCATCGACAACCATTGTGTAATCATAATTCGCAGGTGCTCTTATCCTGAATGTCGGTCCTTCGTCAGTCCTCTGAAATATCCCTACTTCCTCGTTGTATATTGTTATGTCCATCACTTCTCTTATACCTCTATCATCTTCGTCCACAAGACGCCCTTCGATAACGGGTTCCGTGAAAAGGGTCACGTTGTAATAGTTACCGTCTTCCTGCTCCACAGTGTATGGTGCTTCTTCTTCTTCTTCGAAATTGGCTGTGACTTCTTTGTCTTCGTCCATTGTTATCGTGATATTTTCTTCTTCTCCTTCGTGATCGCCGGTCCAATTTGTGAATGTCCATCCCTCATCGGGTATAGCGCTCAAATTCACTTCAGTGCCTTCCTCGTATTCTTCTTGTTCAGGATCGATCTCGACTTCTCCTTCGCCTTCCGTGTTTACTGTTAGCGCGTACATCGGTGGGACTTCTTCCTCCTCTTCGAACCACGCAGTTATCTCTTTGTCTTCGTCCATGGTTATGGTGATCTCTTCCTCTGTACCTTCGTAGTCTCCTGTCCATTCTTCAAAGTACCATCCCTCATCGGGTATAGCGCTCAAAGTCACTTCTGTACCTTCTTCATATTCTTCTTGTTCAGGATCGATATCCACTGTTCCTTCGCCTTCGACATCCACGGTGAGGTCATAATACTCTACATCGTCTTCATCCACAGAGAAGTCGGGGTTTACATATGGCGTATATCCATCTCTTTCAACCTTCAATCTTCCTGTGAAACCTTCGTAAATCTCCATCTCGTACTTGCTTAGTGTTTCGTTGTCCTCGGTTACTGTTTGAGTTTCCACACTGTGAGTAAAGCCGCGGTCGACATCTTCTATCGTCACTACGGCGTTTTCTATGGGTTCGTTGTGTTCATCAAAAATGTAACCCTCTATGGTAACATCGAGTGGTTCAGCATCGATCACTAGGTCCTGTATTGTATCTTCGTCTACTCTTATCGGAGCCGTTTCTTTTCTCATGTAGGCGGCCCCGTCTTTAATCTGAGATGGGAATATTATCTCATACCATCCCGCTCTTATACCAGTGAATTCGTAAAAATCCTCAGAGGTTTGTTTTTCTTCGATATCACCGGTTTTCAGATCTCTGAGTTTTATCTCCAGATCCGATTCGATGGATATTTCTGCATCTAAGAACCCTTCTATAGTATATGAGTGGGTCTGGTTGTCAGACTCGGTCGCTTCTACAGGCTGGGCGTTCCATTGGACTACAACGACCCCGGACAGTACCAATAATAGCACTGCCAAGGCGGTAGCCATCTTACCAACTTTTGTCGATTTCATCTATAGTTCCTCCTTTTGGAGTATGAAATATTATGAATTGCCGCATTGATGAGGCCCCCCCTATAAATATTTTTTTGGATTTCCTTTTTGTATTCGGTGAGAGATATATTCGTTAAGAGCTTCGTCATGCTGTGAGTTTCTTCTGATCCTCAGCTAATGAAAATCTTTTCTTGACTAGGTCTATGAAAAATACCGCCGCAGCAAACAAAGTTATAGTGGGCCCCGCTGGAGTATTGAACGTGTAAGAGAGAAAGAGTCCACCGAGAACAAAAAACAGCGAAAGTAGCCAAGAATAGACCATTATTCTCTTGATAACGAAGCTCCTTCGATTGGCTATAGACGCAGGGATCGTGAGCATCGCTATGACCAAGATGATCCCCACAAATCTCAAAAGAAAAACTATGGAAAAGGCTACGAGCACCAATAAAAAAAGATAAAAAACAGTAGTTTTGATACCGACGACCTCGGCAAATTCTTCATCAAAACATACCGCTTGAAGTGTATGGTAAAATAGAACTACGCTGATGATCACTCCAATCACTAGAAAGACTAACAGATAAACATCCGTAGTACCTATCATATATATATTACCAAAAAGAAAACTCTCCATAGAGGGCTTGTACCCGGGTGTCATCCTATAAAAAAGAGCACCGGCGGCCATGCCAACGACCCAGATGATACCTATGGCAGTATCTTCTCTTTGGACTTTTTCTTTACTCATGAGCCCTATACCTACTGCAGAAATTAGGGCAAATATGGCTGCACCTAGGAGTGGATCGAGCGTGAAAAAATATGCACTAATAAAAAAGGCGAGACCTATACCCCCAAAGGACGCATGGGCTATACCGTCGCTTATGAAAACTATCCTCTTTATCACAACGTACGTACCTATCATACCGAACAAAACCGAGGCTAAAATACCTGTATATATCGCTCTTCTCCAAAAAGGATAATTGAACATTTCGACGAAACCGTAAAAAAATTGAACAAAACTCTGTATCATCTCATCCGCCTCCCTCAGAACTCGAATGTCGATGAGCTATGATGTTCATCTCACAACCATACGACTCCTCTATCATCTCGTGAGTTAGTTCTCCACTACCATGATAGGTGAGATCTCTGTTCAGACAAGCGACTTTTTTTACGTAGGAAGAGAGAAAACCGATATCGTGGGAAACCAGTATCATAGTTTTAGTTTCTTCTTCGTTTATCTTTTTCAAAAGTTTGTAGATACTTGTTTTTATTCGCTCGTCCACGCTAGCTGTCGGCTCGTCAAGCAGTAAAAATTCGGGCCTGGTAGTCAAAGCCCTCGCCATCAATACTCTCTGCTGTTCTCCACCCGATAATGAAGAGATCTGTCTATCTTTATAATCGATCATCTCTACTTTTTCCAAAGCTTCACGAGCTATTTTTTTATCTTCTTTAGAGAAGAAAGGTTTCAATCCTAGATTCCCAACACGTCCCATAAGGACCACATTCCATACATCGATCGGAAATTTTGAGTCAAAATTCGTATACTGGGGGACGTAACTGACTTTGCCTCTTGCTTCTTTAGGTCCTTGTCCTAAAACCTTTACGGTCCCTTTGTCTGGATTTAAAAGTCCCAAGATCACTTTGAGGAGTGTAGTCTTCCCTCCTCCATTGGGTCCGATTATACCTAAAAAATCACCCTTTTTTAGTTTTAGGTCTATGCTCTTTAATATCTCAGTTTCCCCTCTAGTAAGAGACAAGTTTTTTATCTCTAACGCGTAGTTTCTAGTGCTTGGTTTATTATTTTTTGATGACATGACTACATGCCTCATCCTATTCTATATCTATCTCTATCGGCGGGGTCTCGTAGTCCACGTGATCATGATGTATCAACTCGAAGACGACTTCTGTACTGCCCTCTTCTTCACCTTCTATGTGAACGTGATCTCCGTGTTCATCGAAGCTGACGATGTCATCTGCACCTTCAGCTAACCTGACTCCCAGCTGGTACTCATCCCCTAGTTCGATCTCGTCACCGTGATCGTCTTCTATGTAAGCACCTAGAGAGATATGTTCGCCTTCATGCACTTCCGGGAGTTCGCCGTGCCAATGGTCGTCATGGACGTAAGCGACTTCTTCATCAGTATCTCTATCGATTATCTTGAATTCGCCGATATCTTCATCATGATCGTGATCTTTCTCATCAAACGAGTCTATCAGAGTCTGAGCTATATCTTCGATATTATCTAAGTGATCTTCAGCTAGTGGATTTAGTGACTCGACGTCACCGTCTATCTCATCTGCTATAGTTTTCGCTGCGTCATCGTCAAACTGAGGCGAAACAAAAACTACCACTATACCTTCTTCCTTAGCTATGTCAATTATACCTGCTATCTGCCCGGGTCCTGGATCTTCTCCATCTATCTCAACGGCTAGTTGTTCTAAACCATAATCATCTGCAAAGTAGCCCATAGAGGGATGATATATCAAAAATTTCTCACCATGATGTGGTTCCATGTCCGTCTTTATTCTTTCATGAAGCTCTTGTAGCTTAGATGTATAGTTCTCAGCATTTTCTTTGTAGTAGTTCTCGTTTTCTAGATCCACTTCAATCAAGTTAGAAACAAAATACTCGATCATCTTCTCGGTCTTTCTAAGGGACAACCACGTATGGGGGTCCGCCCCTTCATCGTGATCATGATTATCGGCTAGAATTGGACCTTCATTTAACGTGTTCTCCTCTTCTTCACCTACGAACACGTTTATCGTAGGAGTTTCATATTCTATGTGGTCATGATGCCACAGTTGGAAAACGATCTGTGTTCCACCTACATCTTCGCCCTCTATGTGTACATGGTCACCATGTTCATCGAAACCGACTATTCCTTCTTCAGCGTCTTCAGCTAGATCCACCCTCAATTCGTATTCATCCCCGAGTTCTATCTCGTTTCCTTCATATTCGATATTGGCTCCTAAGGATATGTGGTCATCTAGTGGAACTTCCGGTAGACTTCCGTGCCAATGATCTGAATGGATATAAGCGGTGACATCATCTGTGCTCCTATCTATGATCTCAAACTTTCCGATCTCATGGTCGTGGTCATCCCCGAAATGTCTTAAAGTTATGGCCTCGCTGGCATCAACTACATCCATGTCAGGATTTTGATCTTTCATATTCTCCATGTAACGCTCTTCGAATTCCATCCCAGAACCGAGCTTAAAATAGATGTCCGCTCTACTCAGATCCTTCATCAGGCCGGGATCGGGCTCAAAGGTGTGTGGGTCCTCTCCAGGCGGTACCATCACTACAACTTCTAGATTATCTCCGCCGACTTCTTCCACCCATTCTCTTTGTGGCGGGATGGTAACGGCAACAACTAGTTCGTCTCCCTCGTCCGATTCGATACATCCCAGCCCCATAAAGGTGCCGGCGACGATCAATATCACTGCTAAAGACAGCACACCGAATCTCTTCTTCTTTCCTCTCCGCTCTACTCTTTCCTTAATCTCCACGAATTTCGATCTCATTTCATACAGCCTCCTTTTTGTCAATTAGGGAATATTTTTTCCTCAACCAGTGACATCCGTCGAGGTCAGAAGGTTCATATGGAGGATCCAAACATGATCCGCATTTACATCTCATGTCTTCCTCGCAATTTTCTCTTATCAGTTCCACCATCCTTTCACTCATCTCTCCTCCCAGCTTTTCGGCCTCTTTACAGGCCTCTTCGAACTCAAGACCTAAAGTCTCTTGGAAGAACTGTTCGATCACGTGATGACGGAATATATCTTCTTCTACTATACTCACACCTTCTTGATTCAACTTCAGCCCTTTTTCAGGTATATAATCACCAACGCCGAGTTCTTCCAGCCTTTTCATCTTTTGGAGAGCACCAGCTCTACTCACTTCCATGTTAGTGGCGAGTTCTGAGGGACCCACTGGTTTTTCATGACCCTCTAAAAGAAATATTGAGATCATATGTTCTTTATCTCTTTTGGTAAGCTCTCCTAGCGACATATGTTAAGTAGAGGTTAACGGAAATATAAAAGTGTTATGCTTTAGAAAAAGAATTATGCCAAGATCACACTTAAATTAATAAGAAATAAGTAATCTTTTTTTAAAAAAACATATATAGGAAGAAGCAATAAGAATCGTAGGGAATAAAAAACCATAATAGGTGTAAAAATGCTAGGAATAGGAACAAGCTTACCACTCCAAACCGAAACGTGGGGATGGGCCTGCGGCGGGTTGATGTGCTTTGTAGGCATTATCCCGCTGATCATATGGATAGCCATAGGGTACTGGATGTACAAGGATGCTAAAAAGAGAAACGAAAATGCCGTTCTATGGTTGGTAATAGGCCTAGTACTCGGTTTAATCGGTCTGATTATCTGGATAGTGGTAAGACCGGACATGTCGGAAGTTAGAAGAGAGGAACAGATGAAACAACAGGGACAACAGCAGTGGCAGCAGCAACCACCAGGACAGCAACCACCAGGACAACAACCGCCTGGACAACAGCAGCAGCCACCAGGACAGCAGCAAAACACTTGTCCTGACTGTGGAAGTCAGACGAGATACATAGACGAACATGATCGCTGGTACTGCGATACCTGTCAGGAATACAAGTAAGCAAGTAAAAGTGATAAAAAAAACAAAAACCTTTAATTTTTATTTTTCTTTTTATCCGCCATTTCTGATCGGCTTTTTGAAAAAAAACAGAAACTTTTTTATCCATAACCATGTGATTGCTTTTCCATGACTTACGGGATAGGCAAAACCTCGTTAGTGAGAGCTAAAAACCTAGAAGATCACTTTAACATAGATGATCTGTTCCTGAAGTTGGAGGGCGAAAATCCTACTGGTACGCATAAAGACAGATTGGCTATACAGCACGTAGATGATGCGATAATCCGGGGTTACGAGACCATAACGGTGGGTTCCTGCGGAAATTACGGGGTCGCGATGAGCTTCGTCGCCGGAAAATCCAAACTTGATTGTAAAGTCTTCGTACCGAAAAAGTATACCGGAGAGATGATCGACAGGATAAAAGCCAATTCAGCGGAAGTATTCAGAGTGGAAGGTGGATACGAAGAAGCGGTCGAGGCGAGCAGAAAAAATGCAAAAAAGAACGGGTGGTACGATGCGAACCCCGGTGGAAAGAACACGCCGATCTCACTCGTGGCTTACGTGGACGTGGCAGAAGAGATCCAAGAAGAACTGGGGAAACCGCCGGATACCGTTTCCGTCGCGGTGGGCAACGGCACCACTCTAGCGGGTCTTCACTTAGGGTTTAGACTTCTTTGGAGGAAGGATCGCGCGGAACACATCCCCCATATGTTAGGCGCATCTAGTTTAGGAAACAACGCTATAATCGAAACCGTCCGGCGGGAAAAGCGAGAGATGATCGAGTTGTCTCCTGAAGATATCAGAGAGTCAGAAGTCAACGAGCCTCTGTTGAACTGGCGGTCTCTTGACGGACAGGAAGCGATAAACGCCATCTACGATACCGAAGGTATCGCTGTAGGACTTGAAGATGACGAACTCGTTCACTACAAAGATCTTCTATCAGAAAAGGAAGATGTTCACTGCTTACCCGCTTCAGCTTCAGCTTTAGGTGTCTTAGAAAAGTTTTTAGAATATGAAAAGAATAGGATCGGTACTCATGTCATAGTACTTACATCGGGTGTAAAACATGTTCGGGATTGAAGAAAAAATACCTGCATTAATCTATGCAGAAGGCGAGTTCGGCAGGATAGACGGTAAAACGGCCAACGGTCTCGTGAGGTTTTCAGAAAAATATGAGATCGTAGGCGTGATAGACAGCAGTAGAAATGAAGATCATGTGAGCGAAGTTATAGACGATGTGAAAGAAGAGATACCTATTTTCGATTCTCTGCAGGATGCCTTAAAAAAACTGGAAACAAGACCCAAAGCCTTCATCAACGGTATCGCCCGAGATGGAGGTGGGTTCCCTTACGACTCGAAAGACGTTTTTTTAGAAGCTATGGATAACGGCATGGACATCGTCCACGGATGTCACGACCATATATCCGAAGACGAAGAGTTCAAAAGAAAAGCGGAGGAAAACGACGTTGATATCTGGGATGTCAGAAAAGAGCCAGAAAACCCTCACTTCTTCACCGGAAAATTGAGAGATATAGACGACCCTCCTAGGATACTGGTTTCCGGTACTGATTGTGCCATCGGCAAACGAACGTTCTGTATAGAACTATACAAAGAATTGGAGGATAGGGGCTACGATCCGGTGTTCGTAGCCACGGGTCAAACGGGCATGATGCAGGGAGCAAGATACGGCTTCCCTCTGGACGGTATAAGAGGAGACTTTCTCAGTGGTGAGACGGAACACGTGGTGTGGAAAGCTTCTACCGAGAACGATCCCGACGTCGTTATCGTGGAAGGACAGGCATGTATAGCTCATCCCCAGGGCGGGAATCCTTTGGCACTGATGAAAGGCGTACACCCCCATGGGATCGTTTTAATACACGCTCCTGGTAGAGAAGAAAAGGACGGACTTCCGGATTTTGATCCTCCGGACCTCGATCAGGAAAAAGATACAATCGAATTTTTCTACCCCGATTCCGTGATAGCCATAGGGATCAACCATGAAGGAGGTATCGACGTCGAAGAGTGGATAGAAAAGTACGAAAATGAATACGGACTCCCCGTTGAAGACTCACTTCTTGGTAGACCGACGAAGACCGCGGACGTTATCGAAGAAAGATTCATAAAGGGACGACCGAAGGTCAAGAGGGCAAGATGAACATAGAATACAGAAGGATAGACGGAAAACCGATCAAAAAAGAGGATATAGATGGATCCGTCGCTCTTTTACACCAGTACCTCCACGAATTCATATCGAAAGAGGCGCTTGAAAAGGACGTAAAATACTGCTTTGAGAAAGGAAGAGTGGTAGCGGCCTATGACAAAGACGAACTGGTCGGAGTCGTAGTCGGCGTACACACACCGTTTTTTGAAAAATTCCATATAGGTCACATCGCGGTAAAAGAAAGATTTCAGGGCAAAGGCGTCGGAACAGAATTGACCGAGAAAGTGATGCCTGAAGACGTGGGAGCGAGCGTTCATCTGAACCTTGACAACCCCGAAGTCGAAAAATTCTACCATAAGATGGGTTTTGAACAGACACACAAACGATTCAAGAAAACTTCGAAAAAGGACTCTGACGTCAAACCCAGCGATTAAAAAAGAGAAAAGGTTTTTGTGTTTTTAGTAACCGTCCACTCCTTCGTCCACTTCTATCTCGTCTTCTATTACCACTTGAGCCGCCGCTATCCTAGCTACAGGGACCCGATATGGAGAGCAGCTCACGTAATCCAGGTCGGAGCGGTAGCAGAATTTTACCGATGAAGGTTCTCCTCCATGTTCTCCACAGATACCCACTGATAGATCTTCTTTGGTCTTTCGACCCCTTTCGGTCCCCATCTCGACGAGCTGTCCTATCCCTTCTTGGTCCAAAACCTGGAAGGGGTCTTCCTCTAGGATCCCTTCGTCGATATAGTTCGGAACGAAGGTCCCTACGTCGTCTCTGCTGAAACCCAGTCCCATCTGGGTTAGATCGTTGGTCCCGAAGGAGAAGAACTCCGCTTCCTCCGCTATCTTATCCGCGGTTAAAGCGGCTCTAGGTATCTCGATCATGGTTCCCACTTTATAATCGATTTCTTCTCTATCCTCGAAAACTTCTTCGTGTACAGGCTTCACTACCTTCTCTTTAACGTTCTTAACTTCGTTGACGTCACCGGCTAGAGGTATCATTATGTTCGGTATAACGTCGATACCTTCTTCCTTCGCTTCTAAAGCCGCTTCGAGTATAGCTTTTACCTGCATCTGATATATCTCGGGATAAGTTATACCGAGCCTGCATCCACGGTGTCCCAACATGGGATTTGCTTCCTTTAACCTCTCGACTCTCTTTTTTATAGTTTCCACATCGGCGTCGATCTTCTCGGCAAGTTCCCTTTGTGATTTCTCATCTGTAGGTGCGAACTCGTGCAGAGGTGGATCCAACAATCTTATTGTCAGCGGTAAACTGTCCATGACTTTGAAAAGCTCCTTGAAGTCTTCTTTCTGCATCGGTAGAAGTTTCTTCAGGGCCTTTTCTCTCTGCTCTTTGTTCTCCGAGATTATCATCTCATGCACGGCTTCTAATCGACCTGGTTCAAAAAACATGTGTTCGGTCCTGCATAGACCTATACCCTCGGCACCGAACTCAAGGGCCTTTTCAGCATCTTCCGGCGTATCGGCATTGGTCCAGACTCCCATCTTTCTTATGTCATCGGCCCATCCCAGCAGTTTTTCGAATTCGTCGGTAAACTCCGGTTCGATCAACGGTGCCTCCCCAAAGATAACGTCTCCGGTGGTCCCGTCGATGGTGATTATATCGTTCTTTTCTAGAGTTCTACCGTCTACTTCGAACTTTTCGGCTTCAAGATCTATATTTATCTCTTCAGCCCCCGCGACGCAGGGCTTACCCATACCTCTCGCCACCACTGCGGCATGGCTGGTCATACCTCCTCTGCTCGTTAGCACGCCTTGAGCCGCGGCAAGGCCGTGGATATCCTCGGGAGTCGTCTCTGGTCTCACTAAAATTACCGCTTTTCCTTCTTCACCTCTCTTTTCCGCTTCGTCGGAGTCGAAGACGACTTTGCCGGAAGCTGCGCCCGGTGATGCGTTCAATCCTTGGGTGAGTTTATCCAGTTCAGCCTCAGGATCTATCCGCTTATGGAGTATCTTTTCTATCTGATCTCCTTCGACTCTCAGAAGTGCGACGTTCTTGCTTATGATGCCCTCTTCATACATGTCGTGAGCTATCTTTACTGCGGCGTTAGGAGTCCTCTTCCCCGTTCTCGTCTGAAGTATGTAAAGCTCTTTTTCTTCGATGGTGAACTCGAGATCCTGCATATCCTTGTATTTATCTTCTAATATTCCGCAGACCTCTTCTAGCTCTTCATAAATATCCGGCCAAAGTTTCTTCAGATCTGAGATATGTAGAGGAGTTCGGATACCGGCCACAACGTCCTCGCCCTGGGCGTTACGTAAAAATTCACCGTATATCTTGTTCTCACCAGTAGAGGGATCTCTAGTAAAAGCTACACCCCTCCCGGAGTCGTCTCCGGTGTTTCCGTAGACCATGCTCTGTACGTTCACGGCCGTACCCATGTCATGAGGAAGATCGTTCAATTCACGATACCTTATAGCTCTCTCGTTGTCCCAAGAAGCAAAAACAGCTTTGGTCGCCTCGACCAGCTGCTCCCACGGATCAGAAGGTATATCTCCTACCAATTCTTTATACTTTTCAGTCACTTCTTTCATTCCCTCAGCCTTCAGATCGACGTCTTTATCCGCACCCCTTTTCTCCTTTACTTCATCCATTATCTTCTCGAATTCTTTGTGCGGGATACCTCTCACCACTTCACCGAACATGTTAACGAAACGTCGGTAACTGTCGTAGGCGAATCTTTCGTCTGTCTTCTTTACCAAACCGTTAAGCGTCTCGTCATTCAGTCCGAGATTCAATATGGTGTCCATCATCCCGGGCATTGAAACAGCTGCCCCGGACCTGACAGAGACTAGAAGAGGATCTTCAGGATCACCGAACTTCTGCCCCATCTGTTCCTCCAATTTCCCCATATATTCTTTCATCTGTTCCTTGACCTGCTCAGGCATCTTCTCTTTTTCTAGATATCCTAAACACGCCTCGGTCGTTACTGTAAAACCTGCGGGAACGTTAAGGCCTATAGAAGTCATCTCGGCAAGGTTGGAACCCTTACCACCTAACAGACCCTTCATATCCGCGCTTCCTTCTTCAAAAGAATAAACATACTTATCCATGATTATCAGCCTATCAGAAAAAAAAGGCTATAAAAAAATTGCCCCGAAGGCCCGGGGCTATAAATTCTCATCGGACTAATTTTTTTTCAACTGGTCCCAGGACATGACTTCTAAAGACTTTGGTAACTTCGGGATGTTGCCTACCCTTCTACCGATCAGCTTTTCTATGTCTTTTTCTACGCTTATATCTACCAGGCGCTGTGTCACTATACCGTTGAATATCACCTTTTTGACCTTGTCACCTTTTTTCATCAAAGTATCTGCTAGATCACTTGTAGATACGTTCCCTATAACGTTATCATCGCCGTTCAAAAGTTTTGCCTTCTTGCTCTTGTTGATGCTTTTGATGATATCGCGGTATTTGTCGAATTCAGTCTTTTTTTTTGATTCTTTCTTCTTTTCTTTTTTACCCTTCGACTTTTGATCATCTCCGGAAGCCGACTTGCCCTTTGCGGATGATTTTTTTCTTCCATATTTGCTAACATCTGGTAGGTCGTCCCTGTCCACATCGATATCGTACATCTCTAGATACTGGTCCACTGGGATCTTACTTCTCAGTGCCTTCATTATCTGCTTCTGGGTGAGCTCTTCGACCTCCGTGTTCTCCGGGGCTTGGGCCACGTAATCTATCTCGGTGGTCTCCAGCAATTCCTGAAGTATCAACGTACCTCCTCTGTCACCGTCTACGAAAGCAGTTGTTACTCTCTCGGAAGAGAGCCTCTTTATCGCGTCGGGAACGTCAGTTCCTTCGACCGCTATAGCGTTCTTTATACCGTATTTTAACAGGTTGAGAACGTCGGACCTACCTTCGACCAGTATGATGGCGTCAGAATCACCTACGTTGGGTCCTGCGGGAGCCCGTGAATCACCGTATTCACTTATCTCTTCCATCTGGACCTCCTGTCTCACCGATTCTGTGAGGTTACCCGTGGGCACTTTACTATCTTCAACGGTCTCGGAGAGAAGTTCCTTAGCCCTTTCGACTATCCTGTTCCTCTTAGATTCTCTCACGTCTTTTATCTCTTCGATCCCTATGTTCGCCTTGCAGGGTCCTACTCTGTCTATGGTTTCAAAGGCCGCAGCTAGTATAGACGTCTCTACTAAGTCCAAACTAGAAGGAACGCTGATAGTGCCTGAAGCTTTACCTTTTGACGAGCTAACTTCTACCTCGATTCGACCCATCCTTCCACTTTTCTGTAAGTCTCTGAGGTCGAGCTCGTCGCCTAAAAGTCCCTCTGTCTGTCCAAAGATCGCACCTACTACGTCGGGCTTCTCAACGACTCCATTAGCTTTTAATTTTGCCTTGATGACGTATTTAGTCGTACTTGGATCAATATCCATATTAACACCTCTTTTTATCGCACCGAAAACAGCTGAAATCCAAAGCGCCCCTCGTTCCCGTCTTAATCTACCTGAGTTCCTAACTAGTTACCTACTGAACCACTACATCTTTGTCGTGGTTCTAAAGAGTTTTTTGTAAACTTACAAGATTGAGCAGATCATAGGGGGAAGAAGGAACTTTTGAAACAAAGTTCCCATGTCTACAAACAGTAAAAGACCGGAACGATATTACAGGCCGGACCTTTTACCATAAGGATGAATGGGATCGGATGATTCTTTAAATCCAATCATATTTTATTTCTATCTTGCATCCTGCGAATTTCAACTGATTTCGGTATCGTTCCATCTCAGCAGAAGGAGCATATATAAATCTTACTATCCGCTATTTTTAAGAGACCAGATCTTTAAAATCCTTTGAATCCCTCATATTATCGTAGGCTTCGTCTTCTTTCGCTCTCTCTTTGAATTTTTCGTCTAACCGGACAGACCTTTTGAGGAAGTTCATCGCTTTCTTTTTCTCTCCCTGCTGGGCCCCTATCTTACTCTTGTAGTACCACGCCTTCGGATCGTCTTGGTCTCTTTTGACCACTTGATTGAAGGTGTCCTCAGCACTTTCATAATCTTCCATCTCATACAGCACGAGACCTTTGCTCATCCTCACTTCCACATCGTCTTCGTCTCTTTCCAAAGCGATATCGAAGGAGGTCAGGGCCTTTTCATATTCTTCGAGGTGGTAAAGGCAGGCCCCTTTATTGTGCCAGATATCTATGTTGTCCTCACCCAATTCTATCAACCTATTGTAAGTGTTGAGGGCTTTATCGAATTCCCCCTCACTGTAGTGGTACTCGCCCTTATCGTAAAGCAGGTCGATGTTATCGGGTTCTAATTCTAAGAACTTATCGTAGTATCCATCCATATCATCTTTTTTCTCGAACAACTCTTCGTAAACTTCTTTAGCTTCATCCATCTTTCCTTGGTCTTCTAAGATCTGAGCCTTTTTCTCTAGCAACGAAATATCGTCTGGATTTTTCTCCGTCATCTTATCGATGATGTCAAGATCGTCGGGATGCTTTTCTAAACCCTTTTTGTACAGTCTTTCAGCGATCTTCTCACCGCCGCCTTTCTCCAATTTCTGCGCATGCTTTAGGAGCCGATCGGTGTCGTCCTGTAAAAGGGATACGAATTTATTGAAGCTCTCTTCGTCGTCAGGATCCAATGCTAGAACTTTTTCGTATGCCTTGACGGCCTTTTCTTTTTTCCCCACTTTTTCAAAATATTCACCTTCCACTTTCCACAAGTCTGGATCATCGGGATGCTGTTTAACCAATTTATGGACATAAGATATATTGGATAGGTCTTTATCTATCAGGTCTCTAAAGGCCTGCATGGCTCTTGATCTCCAACCCAGCATCCTTAAAACCTTTGCTTTATTGGACAAGGCCTTCTCATTATTCGGATCCTTTTTGAGGACTTTTTCGAAGCATTCGAGAGCGTAACGATTCATCTCGTCCATGCTAAGATAAACCAGACCTTTCTTGAGAAGCGGGTCTAGATCATTAGGATTTCTGTTGATAGCTTTTTCAAAACATTTGATAGCTTCTCTATCGTTACCCAATTTAAACAACCCTTCGCCGATGCGGGTGAATATTTGAGAGATATGGTAAGGCTCGGTCAATTTACCCTCGTTGTTCATCACATAATCCATCAGATCGAGATATTCAGATCTGGCCTGCTGTGTTTCCCCCTCATTCATGTATCCGCTGGCTTTGGATAACCTTTTTTCGATGACTTGAAAAATCTTTTTACCGTCGCTTCTACCGAACTGCAATATAGACCTCCATATATGTCCAAGTCTTCATAATCCTATTTATATGTAGTACATAGGATAGGTGCTCTTATATTCGAATCTCTATTTGTCGAGATAGGATATAAAATCTTCGGTTAATCCAATAGACGATTAACCTCTCGAAAATATTAAGTAAGTAATCCTAATTTGTTCCAGCTATGACTCAGAAATTGGCTTTCATAGGATTCGGCGTTGTCGGACAAGGTCTTGCAGAGATAATGTTAGAGAAAGAAAAGACTCTATCAGAGAAGTACGATTTTGACTTCCAAGTGGTTGCGATCTCGGACATAAAATTGGGTTCGGTTTATGATCCAAAGGGTTTAGACCTTGAAGAAGTGTTGGATATGGTCGAGAGCGGTGTTTCTCTTTCGGAATATCCCGATGGTAAAACAGGGTGGGAACCCATAAAGACCATCGAAGAATCAAATGCGGACACTATCATCGAAGTCACATTCACCGATATGGAGACAGGTGGTCCCGCCTTAGATCATGTGAGGACCGCTTTGAAGCATGGAAAAGACGTGGTGAGCACCAACAAGGGCCCCGTGGCCCAGAAGTTGGAAGAACTTCAAAGTCTAGCGGAAGAAAACGATGTTCAATACAAGTTCGAAGGTACCGTGTTGAGCGGCACGCCGGCTCTAAATCTAGCCTTGAAAACCCTCGCGGGCTGCGAGATAAAAAAGGTCAAAGGTATAGTTAACGGCACTACCAACTACATACTCTCAAAGATGGAGGAAGGTATGGATTACGAAGACGCTCTCCAGAAAGCTCAAGAGCTGGGATATGCGGAAGCCGATCCAACGGGAGATGTGGAAGGTGTCGATGCCCAGGGCAAGACGCTGATATTGGCCAACACTCTGATGGATGCAGGTCTTGACCTAAAAGAGGTGGAGCGGGAAGGCATAACCGGCCTAACCTTAGAAGATATCGAAGATGCGAAAGAAGAAGGGCACCGCTGGAAATTGATAGCTCAGGCCGAGAAGAAAGGGGATGGCGTAGATGCGAAAGTAGGACCCGAGAAGATACCTCTCGATCATCCTCTAGCGGGTGTGATGGGCCCCACTAATGCGATAACATATACCACGGACCATCTCGGTGAAGTTACAATAATCGGTCCGGGAGCCGGTAAAGAAGAAACAGGATACGCTCTACTGGTCGATCTCCTGTCTTTATAAAATCGGAGTTGAGAAAGGCCTCACGGCCTTACTTCTATCTCCAGTTCATCTAATTTCTCTTCAGTGGGAACGCCTTTTTCGTCCCAGCCTCTGGCCTCGTAGTATTCCTCCAGCATCTTTTTCACCTGTTCTTCTGTCAGTTTTTCACCGTCTAGATGTTTTACGGGTGAAGGAGTCGAGAATTGTTTCGGTACGTGTAGAGTTTCCTTGATCCCGGGCTTCTGCTTCAGGTTGTATAAACGTTCCATGTTGTAGATCCTCTCTCCTGTTTTGTACATCTCTTCGCCGTTCAAGTCGAGGCCTAGATAGGCGTTCACGAACTCGCTCATGAGTTCTGGAGAGTAGACACTTCTACCGGTCAATTTACAGGAACCTATGGTGTCGTGTAGAGTGATGTAGTTCTCCCTCCAAGCCACGTATTTCTTGTCTTCAACCGCAGTTCTGTCCTTCTCCATGTCCACCCATTTCCCGTTTCCGTCGGTGGACTTTCCCCCTCCTAACTGGAGTCCGTCGCAGTCCGAACGCAGATGACAGGCCCCTCTAGTCGAAGTGTAGAATCCCAGACCCATGCCCTTCAAAGCTCTCGGATCATAGGCCGGTGGACTGAGACCGTTGACGTGGACCGCGAGTTCTTCCTTGTCGAACTTTTCGCCTATCCTTTTCACGCCTTCGGCTATGATATCGCCATCTCCTTCTCTGAAAGCCGTTTTCCTTGTGAGTTCTCTGACTTTTTCTCCGTCTCCGAAGGATATATCCTCTTTCACTTCACCATCTTCTGAGAGTTTCATCATGAAGCCCAGGCTGTTCCCCAAGCTCATGGTATCTAAACCTAGATCGTCGCAGAGAAAGTTCGCCTTCGCCACTTCTTCTATGCTGCTTATCTCGAGGTTAGAACCCAGGGAGAACGCAGTCTCGTACTCTATATCCACAATATCTTCATAGACCTGACCGCATCTACAGGGACACCTGTGACAGCCGTTGCTCTCGCTTATATGGTCCTCCCAGTGATAACTGCTCAACTTTTCAGCTTCGTTGAAAGAACCGCTCTCCCAATATCTTGTAGGTAATATACCGAGTTCGGAAGCCATGCCCGTAAATTTGATGGTTCCGTGGGAACTGTAGGCGTCATAACTGTCTTTGCCTTCGCCTCCTT
This sequence comes from Thermoplasmata archaeon, assembly GCA_003555395.1. Lineage (GTDB taxonomy): Archaea > Thermoplasmatota > Thermoplasmata > Halarchaeoplasmatales > Halarchaeoplasmataceae > Natronoplasma. The sequence goes on along the minus strand of PWHU01000064.1, from coordinate 5,374 downwards.
CCTGAGTGAACTCTGAGAAAGCTTCACTTTTCAATCGTTTGAGTTTTTCTGGTTCTACCGCCTTCACTTCTTTCCATCCGTTAGCGACTATGCCTTTAAGGTTCTTCCAGCCCATCACAGCCCCGAGTCCCGTACGGCCCACTTCTCTATCGTCACCGGTTATTATGGCGAACTTGACTAGATTCTCCCCCGCCGGACCTATGACCGCGGCGCTTCCCCCGTGTCTTTTCTTCAAAAGCTCTTCCGTCCTTTTGGTACCCATCCCCTCTAACTCGGTAGCTTTTTTGACTTTTATCTCGTCCTCGTCTATGAACAGGTAGCTCAAATCTTCGCACCTGCCCTTTATCACTATCGCGTCGAAACCACATTTTTTGACCTCTTCTCCGAGTGAACCCCCGAATATCCCCTCTGCCATTATCCCGGTCAAAGGTGAAGTCGAGTAGAATCCACACTTTTCGGTCATCGGTATCTGACTGCCGTTTAACGCACCGGGTACGAAGACCAGCGGATTCTCTTCAGAGTATGCCTCTACCTTACCATCGGTCTCTTCATGAAGCAGCTTTATCCCGAGACCGTTGCCCCCCATGTACTTTTTTATTATTTTTTCGTCTAGATCTTCACTTTCTACCTTACCTTTCGATAAGTCAACCTTCAATATCTTGTTCCAAGCTCCGGTCATCACGATACACCGTTCATCCTAACTGATTTCTATAATATAGATTTGTTGCTTAACGGGTCATTGACTATAAATAGTGAAAAGTATTTACTTTGATAGTATGAAGAACTTCTCGGTAGTACTGGTTCAACCACAGACGCCAGGTAACGTCGGGGCGGTCGCTAGACTGATGGGTAATTTTGCCGTGGAAAATCTGTATCTGGTAGATCCTGACGAGTTGGACGATGAAGCGGAAGCGAGAGCCATGCACGCTAAAGATATCTTGAGCGGCGCGAAGATCGTCGAAGATTATGAAGATCTGGTCAAAAAATTCGATCTGGTCGTGGGGACCTCTGGGATAAACACCGAGAGAGCAAAAAAATTTTTAAGGAAGGCGGAACCGGCGGAAAAATTCGCTCGCTCCATGAAAGAATACGACGGCGAAGTCGCACTGGTCTTCGGGAGAGAAGACTGCGGTCTGAACAACGAAGAACTGAAAAGATGTGACAGGCTGGTAAGGATCCCCGCCTCCGACGACTATCCCATACTAAACCTTTCTCACGCCGTCGGCATAGTTCTCTACGAGTTATTCAAAAAGTTAGGTGATGTGCAGGTAAAAAGCGAAGGGAAGGTGAGCGGCGAGAGTGACAGAGAAAGGTTGGTAGAAAATTTTTCACGCCTACTCGAAACCGTAGATTATCCAGAGCACAAACGGGAGAAAACCGAGATCATGTTCAGGAAGATACTGGGGAGAGCATCTTTGACGAGATGGGAGTACCACAGGCTGATGGGAGTCTTTTCACAGATATCGAGAGAACTCGATGAGAAAAGATGAACAGGAATTCAATCCCTTTCTTTGGTTATACCGGCCTTCTCCGCCATCAGTTTTTTCAGTTCGTTCCTATCTTTAGCTTCTAGACCGAAATACTCCTGGAATTTTGGACTGGTCCTCAATGAGTAAGTCCTTCCGTCCCGTTCGGAGAGGATCAGATCTTTTTCTTTGAGCTCGTCAACGTGATCGTATATCTTCTCCCCAATCATCTTTTTGAGTTCGCTCTGCCGGATGGGCTGGTAGTAAGCTATCAGGGCCGCGGTTTTGAGAAGAGGTCTGCTCATCTCCTCGTCCATCATCTGCATGCCGTATTTGTTGAACTCGGATTTTAACTGTAAAGAAAATTTCCTCCCGATCTTGCTTATCTCCAGCGCTGTTTTTCTATTCTGATACATCCTTCTCAGCTTTTTGACGGCGCTTCTTACTTCGGTTCGGCCCCTACCTATGGATTCTTCTATCTCCGGAACCGTGAGCGGTCGTCCCGCGGAGAAGAGGACCGCCTCTACCATCTGTTCTATCTCCGGATCTTCTTCCGCCTGGAGTAGATCACCTTTCACCATCTCGTGAGGTTCTTCCACGTTTTTCTCGCCCTCTTTATCTTGCTCAGCCTCTTCTTCTCCGTCGTCCATCATATCTCGTCTGACTAAGAAAAATAATTTTAGATATATTAACCTGTCGAATGTTTCCGCATTCTATCCAAAAATCCATATATACCGATTTGTATGGCTCCACTATGCCCGTAATCTCAGTGAATTCAGACGATCTTATCGACCTTTCTAAGACGGACCAGGTCACCCTGCTCGAAGTGTTACCGAAGTTGGGTATCGAGATAGAGGAGATCAAAGAAGGCTCCTGGGAATTGGAGGTCTCGCCGGATAGATGCGACATGCTGTCGGTAGAAGGCATTGCCAGGTCGGTTAGAGGATTTACGGAGGAAGAGACCGGTCTGCCCGTTTACGAAACTGAAGGATCAGATATAAAAACGGAAGTCGACCTGAGCGTTCAGGAAGTCAGACCCTACGTGGTGACCGCACTCATCAAAAATGTCGACCTTTCCGCAGAAGCTTTGAAATCGCTGATGGACCTTCAGGAAAAGTTACATACCACCATCGGAAGGAACCGATCCAAGGTCGCCATAGGCCTTCACGATTTTAGACCCATAGAACCTCCTATAGAGTACAAGGCGGTGAAACCGGAAGATGTGAGCTTTGTACCTCTAGAAAGGTCCGTGGAGATGACACTAGAAGAGATACTGGAAAGGCACGATAAGGGAAAAGAATACGCTCACATCTTGGAAGGAAAAGATCGATATCCAATTTTAACCGACTCAGAGGACAACGTGCTTTCTTTCCCACCAGTGATCAACGGTACGTTGACCGAAGTCACAACGGAGACCGATGCGTTCTTCATAGACATGACCGGCACGGACATGCGGGCGCTCGAGCAGACTTTGAACATCATGTGTACTACTCTCGCTGAAAGAGACGCCGACATATACACCACCGAGGTGAGCTACGGCTCCAGGAATATAACTTATCCCGACCTCTCTATGGATAGCATCGAAGTCCCTTTAGAAGAATGTGAAAAGGTCCTGGGCGTCGAACTTTCCAGCAGCGAAGTGAAAGAAATACTGGAAAGGATGAGATATGCTGCGGAATTTAAAGATAGCATGTTCGAAGTCACCATACCGGTGTATCGACACGACATACTGCATACCAGGGATATCATAGAGGACATAGCTATAGGTTACGATTACGACAATTTTCTGGGCGTTCTGCCCGAGGAAGTCACCATCGGAAAATCTTTACCCGATAGAGAGTTGAAAGATGCGGTAAAGGAACTGTTGATAGGGTACGGTTTCAGCGAGACCATGAATTATATGCTAACTTCGGAAGAGAGAGAGTACGAAAAGATGGGGAAGGGATCGAAAGATGTTAACATGGCGGAAGTGAAGAATCCGGTCAGCAAACAGAGTGATTCGCTTCGAACGTGGCTACTGCCCTCGTTGCTTTCCGACCTTAAAGAGAACAGAAACGAGTCACTTCCTCAAAAGCTATTCGAGGTGGGCGACGTCGTGGTTGACGGCGAGCAGAAGACTAAGATCGCCGGGGTGATGGAAAGCTCCAAAGCGGGATTCACGGAGATCAAATCCATTCTAGACGGGTTCTTTACCAATCTCGACGTAGAGATGACCGTCGAACCTGAGAAGCACGCGTCTTTCGTCGAAGGGAGATGCGCGGCCGCCGTAGAAGAAGACGTCGAACTCGGCTTCTTTGGAGAGATATCACCGGAAGTACTCGAAAACTTCGAACTAGAGAATCCTACAGTGGCCTTCGAGATAGATTTTGAAGCGCTCTACCTTCTAAAAAAGAGCGGGTGAGGAGACATAAAGATTCCTCTACATATGTTAGAACGATCATAGAAGAAATATAGCGCCCTCTATAAATTTAATATAATACACATTAAAATCTTTAAAAGAGTATATAGTTAAATTTTTATACTGAGTCAATAATATACATTAAGAGGCCGATATTCATGAAAGGCAAATATAGAAATAAAATCTTGGTTTTGTGTTTGGCGAGCTTTTTGTTGATAAGTGTAGTAAACATGGCATTTGTAGCTCAAGGTTTCGCCGATGGCTTTGAAGATGAGATATTGGAAGAGGAGATCAATTCAAGAAACCCCCCTATAAGGATAAACAGCAACGAAGATTTTGAAAAATGGCCTGGAGACGGTACAGCCGGAGATCCTCATATCATCGAAGACAATGTTATCGATGGAAGCGGACACGGTTACTGCATATACATAGGAAATACAACAGTACATTTTGTGGTGAGAAACAATACACTGCACGCTGCAGATGGAGGCCCGGGACTAAGACTTTATAACGTCAAAAATGCGATGGTTTATAGCAATGAAATGACCGATAACAGTGTCGGTATTAGTCTCGTTGAAGCATCCGATGGCAATATGATCGCTGGAAATACCGTAGTAGACAACAGTAATGGTATATCGGTTTCAGGCTCCGACCATAACCTCATCATTAATAACGAGGTATCTGAGAACAATTTCGGTATGAGCTTATCTTATTCTAATCATTCCACGATTTCATACAATAATATTACAAAAACTACTGGTGCCTATGCAGGCTACGGTTTGAGGATGCAAACCCACGCATCATCTAATTTGATCTACCGAAATAATTTAACAGAAAATGATAGAGGAGTAAATATAGCTTCAAATTCTATAGATAATATATTTTATCACAACAACGTGATCGACAATGATCAACAGATTTACTCTAGCTTGGACGACACGGCCTCCCAATGGTCATGGGACAACGGTGAAGGGCAGGGTAACTATTGGTCGGATTATGGAGGTGGAGATCAAACAGGAGATGGTATCGGCGATACAGAGGTTCCACATCCGGAGGAAGACGGCGATCACGGATATCATGAACTAGATCATTATCCACTGATCAATACTTGGGACTGGGAAGGCTACGAATCGAGAGAAAGAGAACCGATACGGATCAACAGCGATGCTGAATTCAAAGGCATGGCACTAGCCTGGAATTGGCAGGGATCAGGCAGTGAAGACGAGCCGTACATCATCGAAGGATATGATATCGATGGTGAAGGACATGGAAACTGTATCTTTATCGGTAATACAACATATCATTTCATACTGAGAGACAATCATCTCTTCAATGCAAGCGGTGATCCAGATTCTGATTTTCATCAAGATGTTGGTTTGTTCATAGCAAACGCCGAGAACGGCACTATTGAGGAGAATGTGATCTCAGATAATGACGGTCGAGGGATTTTCATTAGTAATTCTGTTCATATGATTATAAAAAACAACGACGTATATGCTAACTCTTATGG
>PWHU01000148.1 GCA_003555395.1 Thermoplasmata archaeon | reverse complement strand
CTGGAAATACTTACGAGCTTTCAGTCACATTGAGCACGGGCGGCTATTCGAATTACGTAACGGTAGTGATAGACTGGAGTCAGGATCATGATCTCAGCAACGAAGAAGTGATACAGGTAGGAAACGGCGATAGTGATCCGTTGACCTTAACAACGGACATAACCGTGCCGAGTGACGCGGTAGAAGGTGAGACCCGTATGAGGATAATGCAGAAGTACGACAGTTATCATACTGATCCGTGTGCTAACCAAGACTACGGTGAGACGGAAGATTATACCGTTCTTGTAGGCGAAGGTGGAAGCACGATGAACGAAGAGAACGCTGATCTGACCAGTACTTACGATACGATAGAAGGTGAGGATACAATCCTTGAGAAGATATCTCCAACTGATTCGAAACTATTGAGCTAGTCAACAAAATTAGAGGCACATTAAAAAATCTTAAAACTTCTTTTTCTTTTCATTCTTTTTCTCTTAAAGCTAAAATCATCTTTTTGGGAACGATTCTGTTTTCTCGTCTCGGTTTTGCTCACCCTTGGTTTCTTTATCTCCTTTTTTCTTATTCATATATAGCCCAACGATTATAACAACAACTATGACCAAACCGATCAGAACAAACCAATGGTAAGGCCAGGTTTCGTCTTCTTGAATATTTATCATTATTGAAGAGGAATCACCTTCTTGACTATCGTCTGATAGGCTCCTGATCGTCAATTCTACATCGCCGTCGCCTCTAGCTTCCCATCTGAAGAATCTTTCGTCCATTTCGCCAGCTTCAAGGATAACGTTCTCTTTCGCATCTACGAGTTCTCCATCCACTCTGAGTTCGATGGTCTTAACTCCCGTAGTGTTTCCTATATTTTTTACCTCGTACTCCAATATGATCTCTTCTCCTTCGTTGAATTTCTCTCCTTCTCTAGGTGAGGTTATCCTCACTTCAAAATATGCTTCGCTAAGTTCAACAAACTGCGCGGTTATCTCCATATCGGTGTCAACGGTTGCATTTATAAAGTCCTCATCGCCTTCAATATCACCTAACCATCTGTTGAACTTCCATCCCTCATCTGGAACGGCGGTGAGCGTTACTTTGCTTCCTTCTTCGTATACCTCTCGTTCGGGATCGATATCGACATCACCATTTCCTTCGATACTCACCGTAAGGGTGAACATCCCCTCCTCCGTTTCCTCGAATAATGCAACCAAGTTCTTATCATCATCCATTATGATGTCTATCGTCCTTTCTCTTTCCTCTCTCTCAGGATGATCTCCCTGCCAGCGTACGAATCTCCATCCGCTTTCGGGTATAGCTTCCACGCTAACCTCTTCCCCATGTTCATATTCATGTAATCCTTCCTCTGGTTCAGTTGATCCCATCCCCTCTATGGTGATATTCAATTCCCGCGTCTCTAGTGCGAATACCGCCGTTACCGCATGATGATCTTCCATCTTTATGGCCGTAAGTCTCGATTCTGGATCTTCTATGGTTTCGTTATCTCCTCTCCATCCTACGAAGTGATAGTTTTTATATGATTTAGCTTCGAGTTCTACGGTTGTTTCCAAGTAATAATCGTAAACATCTTCTCCCGGCTGGATCACGTCTCCCCCGTCGGTAGAATCGATGGTCAATTGGACTTTTTCGTCGGTACCTAGGGCATACAGGTTTTCATCGTCGGAGCCTATATAGACCGTACCGTCTTCTCCTATCGCGGGAGAAGACCAGATCTCGTCTCCGGTTTCAAAATTCCAGATCTCTTCCCCGTCTTGATCTACAGCGTGAATAATACCTGATTCAGACCCCATAAAGACCGTCCCATCACCACTGACTGCGGGAGACGAACGGACGAATCCTCCTGAGTCGAAACTCCATCTTTCCGTGCCGTGTGAATCTACTGCATACAGATGATGGTCGTCGGAGCCTATATAGATAGTACCGTCTTCTCCTATCGCGGGAGAAGACCAGATCTCGTCTCCGGTTTCAAAATTCCATATTTCTTCACCGCTTTGATCTACTGCGTGAATAATACCGGTTCCGGTACCCACAAATATCGTTCCTTCACTGCCTATAGTGGGAGATGATCGGATATAACCATCCATCTCTAAACTCCACTTTTCTTCACCCTCTTGACTTATAGCGTACAAATTCTGATCATCAGAACCGAAATAGATGGTCCCCTCTTCGCCGATAGCCGGCGAAGAAAATATGTCTCCCCCGCTCTCGAAATCCCATCTTATTCTACCATCGGGATCCAAAGCGTAAAGAGAGCCGTCATAAGAGCCAAAGTAGATGTTTCCCTGCTCGTCTATGGTGGGAGAAGATTCGACCCACGACCCTGTCTCAAAACTCCATCTTTCTCTTCCATCAGGATTTACGGCGTAAAGATTACCATCTCGGGAGCCGAAGTAGATGGTCCCCTCTTCGCCGATAGCCGGCGAAGAAGTGATCATATCACCCGCTTCGAACCTCCATATTTCTTCACCATCTCGATCTACGGCATAAAGGTTACCGTCTCTTGAGCCGAAGTAGATGGTTCCCTCTTCGTCAATTGCAGGAGATGACTGAATCTTATCTTCTGCTTCAAAACTCCATCTTTCCGTACCAGTGAGGTGGCTAGTGTCGTATGGACTCAACCCGGTATTTCTACGATCTCCCCGAAATTTGGGCCATGGTGATTCCGCAATATCGTTCAAGTCTTTATCAAAGGAGGGCACAACGCTCTCTTCTTGTAGCGTTTTTACATCAGAACATCGCTTTAAAATCGTATTCCCCTCGACATTCTCTTTATCATTCGATATAGCCTCAGTTTGGAATAGAATAGCCGAGGTGACGGTCCCTATAAAAAGCAGTGACACCATGATCAAAACAACGCTCTTTTTACCTCTCATATTTCTCACATTATGTTCGGAAATTTGTTAGGCAGATCTAACGACGAAGCGGTTGATAAAGCACGCTTGATTATTCTGTTTTGGTCTATTTAAGAATTCTGTTTTTTTTTACCGTTGTTTTTTTAAAAAAGAGCTGGGGGTGGGATTCGAACCCACGGAAAACCGCTCTGCAGGCGGTCACATTAGCCGCTCTGTCACCCCAGCATCCAGGGGTTTGAAGGTATACAAAAGAAAGATACGGGCGGCTATAACTTTTATGGTTTTGCTTTTTTCATCCTCTCCGCCTTACGGCGGCTTTATAGGTGTTTTCCAGCAACGATAAGACCGTCGTTGGGCCCACCCCACCGGGTACGGGAGTTATCTTCTTCGCCTTTTCTTTACATTCTTCGTAAACTGCATCGCCTACTAAATCCCCTTCTTCCGTGCGGTTCATACCTACATCGATGAGGATACAATCCTCTGAGATCATATCCTGCGTGACGAAGTAAGCCTTACCGACCGCTGTTATCAATATCTCGGCTTTTTTTGTATGAGAGATAAGATCGTCAGTGAATTCGTGCACTACCTCCACCGTAGCGTTCCTGTTGAGCAGCGTTACTGCCATCGGTTTTCCCACGGTGACGTTGTGGCTGATCACGCACACGTCTTTGCCTTTCAGATCGATATCTTCATATCCAAACATCGTCAGTATACCTTTTGGAGTACAGGGTACGACCCTTTCCTCTCCAGTCATCAACCTCCCAAAATTTTCGGGGTGTAAGCCTTCAACATCTTTCACAGGGTCGATGACCTCGATCAGTTCCCGTGCATCCAATCCCTCGGGCAGCGGCATCTGTATCAAGATCCCATCTACTGCATTGTTCCCATTCAAACTTTCGACCTTCTCTTTCAGTTCTGCCAAACTCACATCGCTGGAAAAACGGTGCGTTTCTGTCTCGATACCGACCCGTTCACAACCCCTGTTCTTAACACCAAGATATACTTTGGAGCCTTCGTTTTCTCCCGCAAAGATGGTGTCCAACCTTGGAACCCTCTCCATCTCGTCTATCTTTTTTTTCAGCACAGCCTCCTTTTCATCGGCTATCTTCCTGCCGTCGATGACTTCACCGCTCATCTTTTATCCCTCCTGGGCACCCAGCCAGGATATTTAACACCGCTCACCTTGTAATTATCGGTGTAGGGTTTGATATCGATCACAGGTGTATTATCCAGTGCGTCTAATCCGGTCATGTAGAGTTCGTTCCCTTCTCTTTTTTCCAGTCTGCAGATAGTTTCCCCGATCGGATTCGCTCTAACAGGAGCTCTAGTGGCGAATACACCGGTCAGAGGATTGCTTTTATCACCCATAGGATGTACCTGCTGGATGTCTCTTTCGCTTCGATGGAGCCAGAAAAAGATGACGATGTGGGAGTTATTCTCTATACCTTTAAGAGAAGGCGTATACTCTTCAAAAACTTCGATCACCGAAGTTTTACTTTTGTAATCTTCAGGTATATCTTCCACGTAATCGTTTCTAACAGTGCCTATCTCTTTTACCTGGTACTTTCTACTTTTATCCGAGGAATTCATGTATCAAAAAAGAAAGAGGGGATTAAGTTTATTTCGGAACGTTCCTCCTATTCCCTGATCTCTACCGCTTTCTTAGCGCCTTCGTCCATGCCGTCGACCACGTCATAGCCCGCGTCCCTCAACATCTCCTTTCCTTTTTCCTCATTGGTCCCGAGCATCCTTATGACCGTCGGCTTCTCAGGTTTATAATCTATTATTCCCTGGGCTATCTTGTCGCACTGCGTGATACCTCCGAAGATGTTGAGGTAGATGGAACTGATACCCTCTTTCATGTCGATGATCTCCAACGCGTGTTTGGTATCGTCGGCATCGGCTCCACCGCCGAGGTCTAAAAAGCAGGCTGGCTCTCCACCGTACTCCGCCACAGAATCCAGCGTAGCCATCACTAGGCCGGCACCGCACCCTACGATGGCTATGTCTCCTTCGAGATCAACGTAAGCTAAGTCGTACTCGTCGGCCTTCTTTTCTCGCTCAGTGACCAGCTTACTCTCACTCTTTTCAAATTTCTGTCTAAACAGCGCATTGTCGTCAATATTGAAAACAGCGTCTATAGCTAACAATCCGTTCGGTGTAGACACCAAAGGATTTATCTCAGCGAGCTCCGCGTCGTACTCCTCAAAAGCATGGTACAACTTAATGGCTATCTTGGCCATCTCAGAGAGTTCATCCCCTTCTAAACCGATTGAATCGGCAAGATGTAATGCTTCATATCCTTTCAGGCCGGTCACCGGGTCGATCTTCCTTTTCGCTATCTTATCGGGATGTTCTTCCGCAACCTCTTCGATGTTCATCCCTCCCTCAGTCGTCATTATCAGGGTCGGTTTTTTATTCTCCCTGTCCATCACCAATCCCACGTAATATTCGTTCTCTATCACCGCTTTTTCCGCTATGAGTATTTTCTCGACTTCTAGGCCGCGTATCTTTTTTCCGAATAGCTCTTCGGCTTTTTCTACCGCTTCTTCCCTGTCTTCGGCGAAAAGGATACCGCCGGCTTTACCTCTTTTTCCTACTCTTACCTGTGACTTCAATACCACGGGTTTTTCTACTTCTTTGATCTCTTCTGGCTTTTCTATCAAATACCTTTCCGCTACCGGTATGCCTTGATCCTCAAATATGTCCGCAGCCTGATATTCTTGGAGCTTCATATTTTATACCTCTCAAACTTTCGTAAAGTGGTAAATTGCGAGGGTTATAAAACTATTACGTGAACCTTTTCACCCATACATCATACTTCTACTCTTCTCAGAACCCTTATCTTCATCTTTTCCAGATTTTTTCCTCTTTATGGCTTCTTCTTGGGATGGATTGATACCGTGAAATTTAATGTCTGACCTCAGAAGACGAAGATACTTCTTATCCGGTAGCTCTTCTATCTCGACTATACCTCTAGAAGCTAATCCTTTCACAGCTCTTCTCACCCTAGATACCGAGAACTTGAGCTCTTCAGCTACCTCTTTTATCGTCAGTGGACGCCCTTTCATGAGGAGTTTGACGATCTTGCCTTCTAGAGAATCTATATCCATCTCGATGGGCAAGTTACCACGCTCTTCATCCGAAGTAAGAACTTGTCTCTTTTTTATCCTCTTCCTCGGCTTCCGCCTGCTCGATCACGTCCACGCAGGATATCATGTGGACAGGGATTATCCTTTTTCTACCCGGCTCTTCGTGCGAATCGTCCAATTCAACTGCCATCGCCTGATGCTTACCCAACTGGATATATCCTTCGAAGTATCCTCTTGTTTCCAACGCTTCGTCTCTCGTGGAGAGAGAGTTGATCACATAATGAGACCCTTCTGTTATCTCGATATCTTTGTCTTTCATATTCAATCACCTTTATTCACGCTCATCTCTCTCATCTTTTTTATTTTTTCCCCACAGTTAGGACATGTATGCCCAGTTATTATCTTCTCTCCGGAGGAAAGTAAGTTTATCCTTTCCACGGTCTCCCGATATTTTCTACGATTCGATTCCATATTCAGTTCGGTCGTGTGCCACGCTTTCATAAGGTCGCCCTGCCTGAGTCGGTATCCTTTCTTGACGACTTCACCGTCATCCTCGATGGTCATCTCTTTTTCTTCCAACAGTTGCAATCTTTTCAACTTGTTAAGATGTCTGTATACCGTTGGTTTGGTGGTATCAAGTTTAATGGCTAGCTCATCAACGGTTACGAACTTTTCGGGATTATCCAAAAAGCATTCGGTCCAGAGTCTGAACGGCACGCTTTTATAAAGTTCCTCGTCGCTCTTCCTACCTGATAGATATCCTATATCCAAAAGAAAGTTTTCTAGTATCTCTTCAAGATTATTAGATACTATAGGTTTATGGTCCGAGACTTTGATTTCGAAATCCATCGAGAGTAAATAAAGTTGTTTAACATTTAATTATTTTGGAAGCCCCCTCCTCTTACTTAACTTTCGATAAGACCCGTTTTTTCCCCCAATTTTTCAATATAAAATCGGAAACTTTATTATCCATAATCATTTCATCCTGATGAAAGGTGAGACAAGAATGTATGAAGTACGATTCCACGGCCGAGGCGGACAGGGAGCTGTGACCGCTGCGCACACTCTTTCCGATGCAGCGTTTAGGGAAAGTAAAGATGTTCAATCTTTTCCTATGTTCGGTGTCGAGAGGAGAGGTGCTCCTGTAGCCGCCTTCGCAAGGATCGACGAAAAAGAGATAGATATAAAAACGCAGATATACGAGCCGGATATGGTGATAGTACTAGATATGAGCCTTCTTGACGTTGTGGACGTTACCGACGGTCTGAAGGAAGGCGGTAAGATAATATTGAACACCGCTAAAGCCCCTTCCGAGTTCGATTTCGGCGATGCCGAAGTCTATACGGTGAACGCAACGAAGATAGCAGTCGATAATGGATTGGGGACCGAAACCAATCCCATCGTAAATACTGCGATCTTAGGCGCTTATTCGAGAGTCGCCGGAAACGTGAAGTTAAAGAACATAAAGAAGGCGATAGAGAACAACGTACCTGTGAAGCACGACGAGAACAAGAAAGCTGCGGAACAGGCTTATGAAAGCGTAGTTGGGGTGTAAACATGTCAAAGGTAAAAATCACGATAGCTGGAATAAACAAAAAGGCTGGCAGCTCGAAGGAATACAAGACTGGCGGCTGGAGAACCATGAAACCTGAAGTCGATGTGGAAAAATGTATACAATGTTTCAAATGCTTCGACTACTGTCCCGATGGAGCTGTAAAAAAGACCGAAGATGCTATCGAGTTCGATCTCGATTATTGTAAAGGTTGCGGCATCTGTGAGAGAGAATGTCCCGTAAAAGCGATAGTGATGAAAGTGGAGGAGAAGTGATAAAATGGGCGAGCAAAAAGGTTTGACGATACAAGGTAATATGGCGACCGCTCTAGGAGCCAAACTTAGTAGGCCGGACGTGATACCGGCTTATCCTATCACGCCCTCGACGCTGTTCCCGGAGAAGATATCTGAATATATCGCTGACGGTGAGCTCGACGCTTCCATGATCAGGGTGGAGAGCGAACATTCGGCCATGAGCGCATGTATCGGCGCTTCTGCTTCCGGAGCAAGGGCATGTACGGCTTCAGCGTCCCAGGGCATAGCGCTGATGCACGAGATGTTGTTCATCGCGGCAGGTATGCGCCTCCCTATCGTTATGGCGGTCGGTAATAGAGCGCTGTCCGCACCGATAAACATCTGGGCGGATCATCAAGACAGCATATCTTCAAGAGATTCAGGATGGCTTCAATTCTACGCCGAGAAGAACCAGGAAGGTTTAGACCTGATGATACTTGCCTTCAGGATAGCTGAAGATGAAAGGGTCCTTCTTCCCGCGATGGTCGGTATCGACGGTTTCGTGTTAACACATACCGTTGAAGGTGTGAAAGCCCCTGCCCAGGAAGACGTTGACGACTTCTTACCGCCTTATGAGCCGCCACACGGAAAACTCGATCCGGAAGAACCCATGACTTTCGGTTCACTCGGCACCCCGGAATATTATCAGGAGCTGAAATACGATCAGACCCAGGCCATGGAGAACACTCCTGAAATTATAGACGAGATATTCGACGAGTTCGAAGAGAGATTTGGAAGAGAGTACAATAGGATAACTCCATACAAGTGTGAAGACGCCGATATAATCCTATTGACCATGGGTTCCATGTCTGGAACGGCGAGAGCCGCTGTAGACGAGATGCGTGAGGAAGGAGAGAAGGTCGGCTTGGCTAAATTGACGGTGTTCAGACCCTTCCCAGGGGATCTTTTGAAGGAGATCGCCGGTGACGCTGACGGTCTTGCTGTGGTAGACAGAAACATATCTCCAGGTTTTGGCGGAGCAGTTTTCGCCGAGAGTGCCGGTACTTTCATCAATGAAAACAGAAGTCCGCTGATGAAGAACTTTATAGTCGGCTTGGGCGGCAGAGAGATATTCAAGAGGAACTTCAAGGAGATGTACGAAAAGACCAAGGAAGCCGTGGAAGCCGGAGAAGTGAAGAAACCAGTTGAATGGATAAATATGGATGAGGATGTGATGAGGTGATCATGATGTCGGAAAATGAAGAGAAGGAATTATTAGCATCTGGCCACAGGATGTGTGCGGGATGCGGCGAAGGCACGGCCATGCGGGCCATACTGAAAGAAGCGGGTCCTAACAGCATAGCCACCGTGGCTACAGGCTGTTTGGAAGTTACAACTACCGCTTATCCTCAGACCGCTTGGGAGATCCCCTTGATACATGCGGCATTTGAGAACGCTGCCAGCGTTGCCTCCGGTATCGAAGCGGCTTTAAAACAGATGGATAAGAAAGGGGAGACCAACATATTATCGTTCGCTGGAGACGGCGGAACCTTCGACATAGGATTTCAAGCACTCTCCGGGATGTTCGAGAGGAAGCATAACGTCACACACATCTGTTTAGATAACGAAGCTTACATGAACACTGGTATACAGCGATGCAGCTCGACGCCATACGGTGCCAGCACGACAACTTCCCCTTCTGGTAAAGAAAGTATAGGTGAAGATAGGCCTAAAAAACCTATCGCACGGATAGCCGGCGCTCACGATATACCATATGCTGCTACGGCCACCATAGCTTACATAGATGACCTGAAGAAGAAGGTGAACAAAGCGTTGAAAGCCGACGGCCCGGCTTTCCTGCACGTTTTTGCACCCTGCCCCACGGGATGGAGACACGGCAGTGACGATACTATTGAATTAGCTAGATTGGCCGTTGAGACAGGAGTTTTCGTTCTTTGGGAAGCCGAAGACGGCGAGATCTGTGATATAAAGATCACCAAAAAGCCTAAGGAAAGGAAGCCTGTAAAGGAATACCTGAAAAAACAGAGGAGATTCGCACACTTGACTGAAGAACACATAGAGAAGATACAGAAAGAAGTGGACGAGAAGTGCGAGCAGTACGGCTTCTAAAACAAAACCAACCTTTTTATTTTTTCTTATTTTTTACTCTTCCACCGTTTCAATAGAATAAGAGATGTCGAAACCTTTCAAGTTAGCGTGTATCTTGTCCGCGAACCATATCGCTTCTTTGAGTTCGGCGCCGTCTTTCCAATCATATACCATATCATATTCTCCTTTCTGCGGCTCAAACCCGAGTCCGTGAAGCACGTCCAAGATCTCGGATGGCTTTGCTCCTTCGCTATTGAACATAAGCATTATGTAGGTCTTCATGGTGGTTAACAATAAAATTCCTCTTATTAATGGTTTGCCTTGCAATTTCAATGGATATCAAAGTGGTTTATCGGAGTCACCAGGCCGGTTTCCGAAGATTTTACAACCTATGTAGCCCAAAAAGGCGGGGATCATCCTTGCAAAATACCAGGGTGTCATCTGGTGGTCCAGCATCTTTCCCGGTGAATAGTTGCTCCATAATTTTCCGTGCTTCATGGTGAGCTGCTTTCTACCGAAACCGTTCCAGAAGGCCTGTTTAAAAAATCCGTAAAAACTTCCCCTAGTTCTGTGGTAAACTATCGCCCTTTCGTTGTGTCCTATCCGAGCTCCGGCTTCCACCGCTCTCAAGTTGAGGTCTATATCTTCTGCGGTCTGGAACCACGGATCGAAACCCCCTATCTTCTCGAAAAGTTTTTTGTCGTAAAGGAGATTACAGCTAGGGTATGTTATATCATAACCCTTATGGAAAAGTTCGACCCTCTCCAACTCTTCGAAGCCGTGATAGCCTATCTGTATTGTTTTTCCGGCCACCACGTCGTACTCCTCTGCACTCTTTCTCATCTCCTCTGCCCAGAATGGATTCACGATCTCGTCGCCGTCTATGAACGCCACCAATTCTCCTTCTGCTTTTTCAACACCGAAGTTTCTAGCCCTACCTCTCGTGCCGCCCTTGATATACAGATTTATGAAGTCGTACTCCTTTGAATATTCTCTTACAATTTCCTGCGTTCTGTCTTCGCTGCACGCGTCGATGATTATGATCTCTATCGGCTGTTCCTGTATCACTAGACTGTCCAGTAGGTCCGGCATGTCTCTTTCTTCGTTCTTGACCGTGATCACTATGCTGATGAGCATCGTTATCGAAAACCCTTTTGATTTAAGGTTAAATTAGGTGTCGTCATATTTAAACTAAACCCTTTCGGCTGTAAAAGACCTTTCTTTCCATAAATTAAATATCATCCCGAACAAATGCGAAGAATATGTTCACGCAGGAAGATGGTGAAAAAGCGGTAAAGATGGCTCGTAAAGCCATAGAGAGTGCGGTGAGAAAAGAACCCATGCCAGAGATGGAAATCCCAGAAAAGTTCGAGAAAAAGATGGGCGCTTTCGTAACGATAAACAGGTACCCTTCAGAGGATCTCAGGGGCTGCATAGGCTATCCTGAACCCATGTTCAAGTTGAAGAAAGCGATCAGAGACGGGGCTCAAAACGCCGCGATGCGGGACCCACGATTTCCACCATTAACGGAAGACGAGCTCGACTCCATAGTTATAGAAGTCAGTCTGTTGACTCCGCCCGAAAAGCTGGAGTGCGATTCTCCGGACGAACTCCCTAATAAGATAAAATGCGGTAAGCATGGACTCATCGCCTCTGGAGGGGGAAGAAGAGGTCTTCTACTGCCACAGGTGCCGGTAGACCAGAGCTGGGATGAAGAGCAGTTTCTAGATCATACGTGCAGGAAAGCGGGACTGAGACCGTCCGACTGGAGAGAGGGAAACTGCGACTTCGAGATATTCGAAGGAGTTATATTCGCCGAAAAGGAGCCCCATGGCGAGATAGTCCAAAGAGATATAGGTAAAGATGATAATTAAAGGAACCGCGTACATCCGGGGAAACTATGAAAACTGCTATATCGGCATAGAAGAAGGTAAAATAGATTTCGTTAAGAAGAGTTTGAAGACCACTAAAAAGGTAAAAAAGCTTGAAGGCGTGATCCTCCCCGCGGGGACAGACCTGCACGTGCATTTCAGAGATCCGGGCATGACTGAAAAAGAGGACTTTTACACAGGTTCAGTCAGTGCGGCCTGTGGAGGCATAACAACGGTAATGGACATGCCCAACACGGATCCGCTGACTGACAGCTACTCTAGGCTTAAAGAGAAGATAAAGATAGGCGAGAAGAAATCCGTGATAGATTTTGGTCTGTACGGGTTGCTGAGCGACGACATCGAGAAGATGAGCGAGCTCACCCAATTTTTCAAAGTGTATATGGCCCCTTCGACCGGTGCCGAATCTTTAGAGAGGGAAGAATTGGCCGATCTCCTGAGGAGAGCTGATTCAAATGATTGCAGTGTCGCCTTCCACTGTGAAGACAGAGAACTTTTTGATAAGATCCCAGAACAGAACCTTGATGGCTACAATGAACATCGCCCGTTGAAAAGCGAGTTGAAAGCCATCGAGAGTTTAAACGATCTTCCTGGAAAAGATAAGTACATCTGCCACATGACGTCTACAGAATCTTTAAAGAGGGTAAATAGGAACGGTTATACGGGAGAAATAACTCCGCACCACCTTCTGCTCAGCGTGGAAGCCCTTCTCGGCCCATATGGAAAGGTGAATCCCCCTCTTAGAAAGGACACCGAAAGGTACCGGCTATGGGAGGCCTTTGAAAGAGGTAAGATAGAAATAGTTTCGAGTGACCACGCTCCGCACCAGGAGGAAGAAAAAGAAGATTTCGAAGAAGCCCCTTCGGGCGTTCCAGGAGTCGAAACTTTATATCCTCTGCTCTTGAATATGGTGGCTAGAGGTAACGTCTCGATGTCCACCGTGGTAGAGTCCGTAGCGTTGAACCCCGCCGAAAGGTTGGGATTGAAAAAGGGTAGGGTCGAAGAAGGTCATAGGGCCGACCTGATGACCATCGATTTCAGAGAAAGCGAGCCCGTCGAAAGTGAAAACCTTCATCACAAGTGTGGTTGGACTCCATTCGAGGGTTTTCAGGCGATCTTTCCAAGGACCGTTATGTCTAAAGGAGAAATCATCGTGGAAGACAAAGAATTCGTCGGGAAAAAAGGTGGGGGCGAATATATACTAAGAGGAAGAAAAAACATATAATCTTCCATCAAATACCGGATAAAAAAGGAGTTGTGAAAGATTGAAAAAAGAGACCTACGTAGAAGAACTGGTAGAAGGAGACGAGGTAAACGAAAGATTCGCCATCAAAGAGAAGAGTCCACCTAAAGAATACACCAAAGGATGGTTCTTCAGGTTGATGGTGGGCGATAAAACCGGTAAGATGCCCTTAGTATATTGGGGAGGTAATGAGGAAAAGATGGTAAGGAGATTATATGAAAACCTTCAGGTCGGCGACGTCATAGAGGTGGACGGTGTGATAAGTTCTTATAAGGGCGAGGAGCAGATATCGATAAACGAAAAAGAACTTCACGGTATAGACAGGCTGAAATGCGATGAATACGACCCAAAGGAATACATACCGTCTACGAAGAAAGATATAGACGAGATGTTCACAAAGCTGCTTCAGTTAGCGAGGACGATAGAAGACGAAAGGCTTTACGGCCTGGTATCCTCTTTTTTGAAAGACGAGGACTTTGTCGAAAAGTTCAAAAGAACTCCCTACAGCAAAAGATACTCCCATAATCATCTCGGCGGTCTGTTAGAGCACACCCTGATAGAGACTAGATTGGCTGATGCCCTCGCCGATATCTATACAGAACTAGATAGGGACCTGCTTTTGACTTCCGCGATCGTACACGATTTTGGAAAGACAAAGGAATACAATACTACAACATCGATAGAGCTGACCAACGAGGCACAGATGGTTGGCCATACAGTCATCTGTGAAAGGATGATAAAAGAAAAGATGGACGAGATGTCGGATTTTCCCGAAGAGATGAAGTTGAAGTTATCGCACATAGTTCTTTCACATCACGGAGATTACGAGTGGGGCAGCCCTAGGAGTCCGAGGACTGAAGAAGCCGTTGCTCTGCATCACATAGATCTCCTTGCGGTAAGATTGAGCGGTTTCATACAGGCGAAGGAGGAACTCGAGCCGGAAGATGAAGAGATGATCTATGTATCGAAAGAGGGAGTGAAGAGACCGATATTCAACAGGTAGTTCTTCAATCTTCATCCTCGCATATGTGGAAACCGCAGGCCCCCAATATCTCTTTCTGACTTTCCAGGTCTTCGTACCATTGGCCCCACTTGCGCGAGATATGTTCGGTCCAGCTGTAATCTTCGTAGGTAAAATCGTCTTCTTCGGCACCTTTTAGAGATATCATCGCGTCAAGCTTTCGATAGTAGTCTTCATCTAAGAAGCCGTGGTCCATCTTTTCCATTGCAGCCTCCACCTCTTCGTCGCTAAAGTCGGGATACTCTTCTTCGAACAGAAGAAAATCCAATGGATAGCGAGGCCTTAACGGGGGGTCTTCTGCGGGATAACCGACCACTAGCTGCACCAATGGAAACACCTTATCCGGAAGTTCGTACTTCTCCTTCAGGTTCTTGGCGGTCCTAACAGGAGAGCCCAGATAACAGGTGCCGAGTCCCATACTTTCCGCCGCTATCACCATGTTTTGAGCTAGATAAGCAGCATCTTGGATACCGAAAAGGAGAAGCGTCAGATCGTTGGTGACCACCTTCCAATCTCTATCATCCATGATCTTTTTTAGTTTATGGATGTCCACGCATATGGTGAAGAGGACCGGCGCTTCGAAAGGTATATTTTCGTCGTCTTTTTCCATTATCACGCTGCACATCTGTGAAACGAAGGGTGCCTGCCTCCCAGCTTTGACTATCTTTTCTATCTTCTCTTCTTCTAATTTTTCTTCTTTGTACTTTCTGATAGAACGATGATTCATCATAGTTCGCAGTGCTTCATTTTCCATATCGGTTCACCTATGATCGAAAATCGACGCCGAGT
The DNA here is from genome assembly GCA_003555395.1 of Thermoplasmata archaeon. Lineage (GTDB taxonomy): Archaea > Thermoplasmatota > Thermoplasmata > Halarchaeoplasmatales > Halarchaeoplasmataceae > Natronoplasma. The sequence continues at coordinate 2,490 of PWHU01000148.1, read as the reverse complement.
ATATCAAATTTTAGTTTTGAAAAGACGGTATACATAGGTCAATTTTTAATAGGTGTAATCCTTAATTCCTCACAAGAGAGAAAGAAAAGGTGTTTACAGTGGATAAAACGATATGTCCCAACTGCGGTGTGGCCGTACCCGTTCACCTGGATGAATGCCCCACCTGCGGCGAAGAACTGCCCAGCGAGGACGCCTCGCCTGATGAAAAGGAAGATGAGGGAAAGGAAAAAGGTGAAGGTAAAGAAAAAGAGGCTCCAGTGCCACCAAAAGAAGATGAAGATAGATCATATGATGACGATAGGATACACAAGGCGATGCAGACTCTAGATATGATAGATGATGAAACCTATCAGGTCAAAGGAGGCGACTCCTCTTCTTTGGTGAACATGATCAAAGAGATGGCCCCTGAGGATCTGAAGAAGAAAAAAAGAAAGCCCCCTCTCGAAGACGAAGCCAAACAAAAGTTGGCACCGGATGAAGGTCCAGAGAAAAGTAGAGACCGAAAGATCAGAAAGGAGAAAAAGCCGCCGGAAACACCTCCCCCACCTCCCCCGGAAGAATTGCTGGAGGAAGAGGAAGAAGAGGAGGTCATCGAGTATGAATGTCCTCTATGCGGAACGATAGTGGACGAGGACATGGACGAGTGTCCCGGATGCGGTGCGGTCTTCGAGGAGTGAAAAAAGTTAATACTCTTCATTTCATCTCTCTTTTTATCCGTGGTTCGATATGTTTGAAACAAGGGTATTGAGTGATATAAGCCAAAAAAAGGTCAGAAGACTGTTGAAGGATATAGGGTGCGATGAAAGAGGGATAGACATAATGACCCCTAAAGCAGATCATTTTCTTCTATATGCGAAAGGATTGGATCCGAGAGCGGCGAACATAGTTAAACAGGAGTTTTTATCCGCTGGTGGTGAAACCGCCGTTGCGTGGAACACCTTAAACCTTTCTACCGAGAAAAGTGAGATATTGATGATGGGTACCCGGTCTCAATACGAGAGAGTGAGAAAAAAATTAAGAGGACAGCCCTTTGACTTGCCGAAGCTCGCAGAGGAGATAAAACTATCTATCGATTGTTATGGTTTACCGAAGAGCGGCTTTTTGGGGGAAGATGGCTGTATGGTGATGGGCATAATTAACGTTACGCCGGATTCTTTCTTCGACGGCGGAGATTATGAAGTTGTTGAACAAGCAGTTCAGCGTGGTATCGAGATGGAACAAGAAGGCGCGGACATGATAGATATAGGTGGAGAGAGCACCAGGCCAGGGAGCGAACGGATCTCCACGGAGGAGGAAATGGAAAGAGTTCTTCCCGTGATAGAAAAACTTTCTTCCAAGGTCGAGATACCGATATCGATAGACACTTACAAGCCTGAAGTGGCTAGAGAAGCCGTAGATGCGGGAGCAGAGATGATCAACGACGTTTTCGGGTTGAGACAGGAATGTATGCCTGAAACTGTAGCGGAACTCGACGTACCGGTGGTGATCATGCATATGCAGGGGAAACCAAAAGATATGCAGGAAGATCCTACCTATGAAGACGTGATAGGAGAGATATCTTCCTTTTTACTCGAAAGAGCCGAATCGGCTAGGAAGGCCGGATTGAGCGAAGAGAAGATCATCATAGATCCCGGCATCGGCTTCGGGAAAAAACTGGAGCACAATCTTGAGATCATAAAAAGATTGGACGAGTTCACTTCCTTCGGGTATCCAGTACTCTTAGGAGCGTCTAGAAAGAGCTTTTTAGGAGAAGTTCTGGGAAAAGAAGCAGAAGAGAGACTTTATGGTTCTTTAGCTGTAGCTTCTTCCGCCGTTGGGAAAGGTGTTTCCATCTTGAGAGTTCACGACGTGAGAGAGACAGTGGACGTTGTCAAGACGGTGGAAGCGTTGGATCAAAAGACGAGCTCAAAGTGAATCATGTGGCCAGCGATAAAGTTAAAAACCCCTTTGTTTAATCCCCTATATGGTCACTGAAGAAGACATCTCCCAGATGATCGAGGACTACGATAAGGACGATATCACGGTAGCCACGGTCTGTTCTCATTCCAGTCTTCAGATTTTTGACGGCGCGAGGAAGGAGGGATTCAACACTTTGGGTATAGCTGTGGGAGAGAGACCCAAATTTTATGACGCTTATCCCAAGGGAAAGCCCGACGATTTTCTCGTGGTAGATGACTATAAAGATATAATGGAGAGAACCGACGAACTCAGGGATAAAAATTCTATCGTGGTCCCCCACGGTTCATTCGTGGAATATCTAGGAGCGGAAAATTTTAAAACCCTAGAGGTCCCGACCTTCGGCAACAGAAAAGTTCTAGGATGGGAATCGGACAGGAACAAGGAGAGAGAGTGGCTAACCAGCGCGGGTATTAATATGCCCGAGATCATAGAGGATCCAGAGAACATCGATCGTCCTGTCCTGGTAAAGTATCACGGCGCCAAGGGAGGAAGAGGCTTTTTCATAGCAAAGGATTACAGCGAGTTCAAGAT
>PWHU01000108.1 GCA_003555395.1 Thermoplasmata archaeon | reverse complement strand
GATCCCTTATACATCTTGTAAGCGCCAGCGAAGAGTAGGCCCAATGTCACTAAGGCCAAGAGGCTTGCGAAACAGCCGACGAAACAAAATGTTGTAGGGAAAGTTTCTTCTTCAATAGCCCTAGCCAAGCTAATATTCTGCCAAGCAAGTAGTAATTCTAAAACACCGTAGCCCAGCATAGTAAACATCAAAAGGGTCAAACCCTTTATCGTGTCATCATTACCTGATAGTATGCCCATATATCCCCCATCACTTCTACTCTAAGATCAAAATATGTAATATATATTTTTTGTATAGAACTATGTAGAAAGCCTCTGTCTGATAGGTCTTTTATGCTGGATGACTGAATCCCGTGAGGCGAGCGAGTCTTCGGAGCGTGTATTCCGTGTAAGGATCATCCTAGAGGATGTGGAGTGTCCTGTCTGTGGTTTTGTGGCGGAATAGTTTAGGATCGGAAATAGGGATAGTTAAAGATATGTTCATTCCTTCATCTTGGTTATCTTTCGTTACCGCCAGTATATATATATTTCAAATAAGAGAGAAGGTGTTAATTGGTCAGTAGGTAGGGGGATTGCCAGCTTTGTGTGGGAATAAACTAGTAGGATAAGCTTGTTTTTTTTGAAAAATGATTTTTGGGGAAGGGCCTGCCGACTTTGAGGAGAAACTCAGTCTCTCCTCACTCACAAGCAGTGCTTGTTCGTTCTGGGAAAATCGTTTCACTCTACATCCATTTGGTGAAAGGTTTTGGGGGTGGGACTGCCAACTTTCAAGGGAACTCACTATGTTCGCTCCCTTTCATCCTCACTCCCGACGAGGAATTTGATTCCTCGTAAAGCAGGGGATGACGTGGGACAAGCCCCACTCCATCCGCAGTGCTAATGAGGAAGATTGGGACACTAATCCCATACTCATCCTCGAGCATAGCTCTGCGGATGACATTATTTTGTCCCGTTAATAATGTCTTCCCCTATAATCACTGACGGTTTTTAGCACCAACTCCGTCATCCTGTTTACGCCCTCCTGTATCTTCTCCTGATGAGCTCTTTTTTGTGTGAACACATGATCGGAAACGGTCAGAACGGTAACGGCCTTGGAGTCATACTTAGCCGCTATATGGTACAAGGCGGAACTCTCCATGTCCGCAGCTAACGCCCCTAGATCGGCCAACCGCTCCAGCTTCTCCATATAGTTATCGTCTTTACCGTAAAAATAATCTGAAGTCACGATCTGCCCTACATGTACTGGTAACCCCATCATGTCGGCCTCCTCTTTTAACGATCGGATCAATCCGAAATCGGCCCCGGGCGATAAAGTCACCTCTCCGGAAAGCCTGTTTATGGTGGTTCCTATACTAGAAGATGTTTGTCCGATGATTATATCTGTTTCGTCAAGATGATCCTGGAGGGCACCGCAGGTCCCGACCCTTATGAATGTATCGGCACCTAATATATTCAGTTCTTCCAATACTATAGCGATGGAAGGAACGCCCATGCCGGTTGCCTGTACAGAAACTCTTTTTCCCTGGAAGGTTCCCGTATAACCGTACATCTTCCGGTAGTCGTTGTACTTTTTCTCGTCTTCAAAAAAATTTTCAGCTATGTATTTCGCGCGCTCGGGGTTACCCGGAAGCAAAACTGTATCCGCGACCTCTTCTTCTTCCGCTTTTATATGTATCGGCATCTTTTACCACCTTATGTTTGATCTACTCTTTAAGAGAAAAACCTTTCCACAACAACTCGTCTATACTCTTTATGGATACTTTCCCGGACAGATCAGACATGATCACATCCATATCTTCATTGAACTCGAAGATGACCTGTCGGCAGGCTCCGCAGGGAGTTACTAACTCCTTCGAATCCGCTGTCAAGGCTACCGCTACCAGATCACTTTTACCGGCGGAAACCGCATTGAATATGGCTACCCTCTCAGCACATATACTCAGACCGTAAGAAGAATTCTCGATATTGCAGCCCGTATAGATCTCGCCGTCACGTGTCAACACGGCGGCACCGACTTTGAAGTCAGAATAGGGCGCATACGCATCTTTTCTCGCTTCCTTCGCCTTCTCTATCAACTCTTCCTGCATTTTCATCTTTTCTCCTCTTGTCCAATGATATCATAGATCAGGGGCTCAGCTTTCGGTTCCTTTACCGAGAACTCGTAGGCCCCCTTTAATTTTTTCTTACCCTTCTCGAACTTTTGTTTATCATTGTGATGCATAACCGCTAGAACATCTCCTTCCACAACTTCATCACCGATTTTTTTCTTTAGTTCTATACCTGCGGAAAGTTCTATAATATCGGACTTCTTTTCTCTTCCAGCTCCGAGTAGAGCTGCACTGCGCCCGACTTCTCTAGCGTTCAATTTTTTTACATGACCCGATCTTTCAGCTTTTATCTCTTCCCTATATTCAGCTTGAGGTAGTAAATGCAATTCATCAACGCATCTCGGGTCGCCGCCCTGCAGTTCTATCATCTTCTCAAAAGTATCGAGAGCACTGCCGTCATCCATGGATGACCTCAACTTCTCTTCTGCTTCAGATACATCATCTGCCGCACCTCCCAACATCAGCATCTGAGTGCCTAGAGAGAAACACAGTTCCTCAAGATCTTCAGGCCCCTCGCCTTTAAGAGTCCGTATGGCCTCCTTCACTTCTAGGGAATTACCTACCGTGCATCCCAAGGGCTGGTCCATGTTGCTTACCACCGCTACTGTTTTTTTCCCCATCCCGTTTCCTATATCAGTCATAGCTTCAGCCAGTTCTCTCGCCTCTTCCGTACTCTTCATAAAAGCTCCTTGGCCCTTCTTCACGTCGAGAACTATTTTATCGGAGCCGGCCGCTATCTTTTTACTCATTATGCTGCTCGCTATGAGCGATATGTTGTTTACTGTAGCTGTCACGTCTCTCAGCGAATACAATCTTTTATCTGCAGGAGCCAAGTCTTTCGTTGCTCCCACAACGGCAACTCCCGCCTTCTTCACACATCCGATGAATTCTGAGATCGACAGGTCGACGGTTAGACCGTCTATGGATTCTAGTTTATCCAAGGTCCCCCCGGTGTGGCCCAAACCTCTCCCGGATATCTTCGCTACAGGAACTCCGCAGGACGCTACCAGTGGTCCCAAGATGATCGTCGTGGTATCTCCAACTCCCCCCGTACTGTGTTTATCCACTTTTATACCTCCGATAGCGGAAAGATCGACCGTTTCTCCACTGTGTACCATCGATTCTGTAAGATGAACTGTTTCTTCATCGTCCATATCTTGGAAGAATATAGCCATCAATAGGGCGGAGGCCTGATAATCCGGGATATCTTCTCGTGCGTAATTCTCTACGAAGTACTCTATCTCATCTTTAGAGAGTTTACCTCCGTCCCTTTTTTTCTTTATGATGTCTACCATCCTCATCCTTTCACCTTACATCCTGATTTTCTATATTAGTCAAAAAGCTAGAACCATTCGGTAGAGGTCCCAGATCGAACATATCGGCCACTGTTTGCCCTAAATCTGAAAAAGTGCTTCTAGTCCCTAGATCGACACCTCTTTTCAACCCAGCGCCGTATAAAAGTAAAGGTACGTACTCCCTGGTATGGTCCGTTCCTTGGTAAGTTGGATCACAGCCGTGGTCCGCTGTTATAACGATCACGTCCTCTAGTCCCATAACTTCAAGCAGCTCTGGAACCCTTTCATCGAAATCTTCTAGAGCTCTTGCGTAACCTTCGGGATCATTCCTGTGACCCCAGCGCATATCGAAGTCTACAAGATTCGTCATTATCAAACCGGAACTATCCTGTTTCATCTGTTCTATTGTGTTATCTACGCTGTCCATATTGTCTTCCGTGTGTATCGCGTCTGTTATCCCGTCTCCGGCGTATATGTCGTCGATCTTTCCTATACCTATCACGTCGTAACCTTCTTCTTCCAATCTGTTCAGGAGTGTTTCGCCCTGAGGTTTGATGGAAAAATCTTTTCTCTCCGCTGTTCTGGTATAACTTCCGTGCTCACCCACGAAGGGTCTAGCGATCACTCTGCCTACGTCGTGTTCGCCTTGAAGTATCTCTCTAGCCTTCTCACACATAGCATATAAATCTTTTAACGAAACCACGTCCTTGTGAGCCGCTATCTGAAAAACGCTGTCAGCAGAGGTATAAACTATAGGTTTTCCGGTTTCCTCATGTTCAGGTCCAAGTTCTTCGATAATAACTGTCCCCGATTCGGGTCTGTTACCCAGTACTTCTTTTCCAACGGCCTCTTCAAAGGGTTCTATCACTTCGTCGGGAAAGCCGTCGGGATAAGTGGAAAAAGGTTCGTCTTTATGTATCCCTACCATCTCCCAATGCCCTACCATTGTTCCTTTGCCGACGGAGCTTTCAGCAGAACGGCCGTAACATGCTCTAGGTTCTTTGACGCTTGAAACCTCGTCTACGCCTTCTATGTTCCCTAAACCGAGATCTTTCATATTAGGTAGCTTCAAGCCTCCAACATGATCAGCGACATGATCTAACGTATCGGCCCCTGAATCTCCGTATTCTTCAGCATCAGGAGATGCTCCTATACCGACGCTGTCCAAAACTATCCAGATAACTCTATTGACCATGTGGTTTACCTTCAGCTATCTCTACCGAAGAACTGGCTCCGATCCTTGATGCGCCGGCTTCTATCATCTCTACGGCTTTTTCATAACTCCCGATGCCTCCGGCGGCTTTAACTCCCATCCTGTCGTTTACAGTCTCCTTCATCAATCTCACGTCCTCGAGTTTGGCTCCCTCCTCAGCGAAACCCGTAGAGGTCTTCACGAAATCGGCACCTGCTTCTTTAGCGAGCTCGCAGGCCTTTATCTTCTCCTCGTCGGTGAGCAGGCAGGCCTCTATTATAACTTTCACAGTGGTATCTTTCTCCACAGCCTCTACCACGGCTCGGATGTCCCCTTCTACAAAGGCGTGATCTCCTCCTTTCAACTTCCCTATATTGAGGACCATGTCGATCTCGTCGGCGCCGTCTTCAACTGCTCTCTTCGCCTCAGAGGCCTTTATCTCGCTGTCATTCGCTCCCAGTGGGAATCCTACGACGGAACAAGTGTCTATATCGGTCCCTTTCAACTCCTGGTCTACTGACTTTACCCAGCAGGGATTCACACAGACGGAAGCGAATCCGTAAGCCTTCGCCTCTCGGCAGATCTTCTTCACGTCTTCTTTCACGGCATCGGGGTTCAATATAGTATGATCCAAGAACTTTTCGATCTCCATGCTGATTCTCTCCTTTCATCGGGACGTGAACTCTATTTATAAATTTTATCTAGCTGCGTGCACAAAGTATTTATATGAAAAGAAAATTATAGTTAAGGTTCTCGAAGTTACAGGAGAAATCTAGATGTTTAGGATCATAGGAATGATAGGCGCCTTATGCCTGGGGTTCTCTTATCTTCCCCAGATATTCAAGCTTCTGAAATCGAAATCGTCTAGGGACGTTTCTAACCTTTTCATACTCTTCATATTGTTTGGCTCTATATTGCTGACCTCCTATTCCATATACATAGAGGACATCGTCTTCATCGTACTTAACGGCACCGCGTCTACTAACGCTGGTATAGTACTTGTCCTCTCAGTATTCTACGAAAAAAAACAGCAAGGAAGAGATTAAATAGATAGATGTAATTGATTCAGACAGAGCGTGTTCAAGATGGTATATGATGTGCTGATCATCGGTGCAGGTCCAGCTGGTCTATTCGCGAGTTATGAGATAAGCGAGAAGGATAAAGATATTCTAGTGGTCGACAAAGGAAAAAATGTAGACGATAGGACGGAAAAGGACATAATGTGTGGTATAGGAGGCGCGGGCACATATTCCGACGGGACAGTGAACCTACGACCGGACATAGGGGGTAATCTGAGAGAGTACACGAAGAACGATAGAGACGCCTGGAAATTGGTAGAGTATATACAGAAAATTCTTTCCAACCACGGTATGCCAGAGCCCAAGAAAGAGAACACCGATCAGGAGGATAAATTGAAGCGTAGAGCAGCCTCCGTTGGGGCAAAGTTCTTTCCTATCCTACAATCGCATATAGGCTCGGACAAGGCTCCTGCGGTCATCAAATCATTCAAGGAAGAACTAGACCAGAGAGGCGTGGAGTTCAGAGTGGAGACGGAGATAGACGATATCCTTATCGAGGACGGCGAATGCAAAGGCGGTATCACTGTAGAGGGGGAAGAGATCCGTGCGAAGAAGACAGTTTTAGCTCCTGGTAGAGTGGGCATAGACTGGGTCCAAAAACTTACAGAACTGCATCCTTTGGATGCGGATTTCGCCCCGATAGATATAGGTGTTAGAGTAGAAGTCCCCAGTATAATCATGGATCCCGTTATAGAAGTCAACAGAGATCCTAAATTTCATTTATACACAAAAAGTTACGACGATTTTGTGAGAACTTTCTGTACCAACCATCAGGGTTTCGTTGTAAAGGAAAAATACGACGGTTTCATCGGCGTCAACGGCCACTCCATGAAGGACAGCAAGACGGACAAGACCAACTTTGCCTTCCTGGTGAGAACAAAATTGACCGAACCCATCGAAGATACCACGAGATACGGTAGGGCGATAGCTCAACTGGCAAGTACTATCGGAGGAGGTAAACCCATCGTTCAAAGGTTGGGCGACCTAACGGCGGGAAGAAGGTCAACGGAAGACCGAATCGACAGGAACCCGGTACAGCCCACTTTGGACGATTACACTCCCGGAGATATATCGATGGCTCTGCCCGAGAGAGCCGTCATGGATATAAGAGAAGGGCTGGAGATGCTGGATAAGATAATCCCAGGGGTTTACTCATCGACCACGCTTCTGTACGCCCCGGAGATAAAATTTTACGCAAAACATCTCAAAGTCGACGAGGGACTGCAAACTTCTGTTCTAGATCTTTATGCTGCGGGAGACGGAGCTGGGCTTTCCCACGACATAGTGAATGCAGCCGCAACAGGTATCCTAGCGGGCAGGACCATCAAAGAGAAAATATGAATGGCCGAAAGCAGAATTTATTTAAAGCCCTGATAATCTTCTCCACCCATGACTTATAAGACCATACAAGATACGGTCCATGGAAGCGTGAAGTTGGGCGGTCCTTTTCTCGAGCTTTTGGACTGCCCCGAGATGCAGAGATTGAGCCAGGTCAAGCAGCTGGGTCTGGCTAAACTTGTTTTTCCTGGAGCCAATCACACTAGACTCGAACATTCTATAGGAGCTTACTACGTGGCGGAGAAGATGGCCGAGAGCCTAGGTTTAGATGAAGATGAAAAGGATCTAGTTAAAGCCGCAGCCCTTTTACACGATGTGGGACACGCTCCTTTCAGTCATACGCTGGAGTTCATCATAGAAGACAAGACAGGCAAGGATCATATGGACGTTACCCAGGAGCTCATAAAAGGCGGTAGAGCGATCCAGGGAAGAGACTGTCCCACCATCCCTGAAATTTTGGAGAACCATGATATAGATCCGGAGAAAGTGGCCGACCTCATCAAAGATGAACCTGACAGGGTGAAGATAACGGATTTCAACGTTCATGATGAACAGGCACATTTCTCAGAAGAAAAATACCTGTACCAGATGATACACGGATCTCTAGACGTGGATCAGCTCGATTACTTGATCAGAGATTCACACTATACTGGAGCCGCACACGGTATAATCGATATAGAAAGACTGCTGCAGACAGTGGAACTTCACAACGGTAATCTGGTAGTATCGAAAGGAGGCGTTCCCGCTGTCGAAGGCATGTTGGTGGCGAGAGGATTGATGTACTCCTCGGTTTACTTCCATAAGACAGCGAGGATAGCTGAACTTATGCTTACTAAGGCCGTAGATAAACTCAGGAAGAAGCTTGATTACATCTATGAGATGTCGGATTGGCAGTTTCTGAGTTTCTTGGAAAGGCAGGGAGGTTATCAGGAAGAAACTGTCGAACGCCTCAAGTACAGACAGCTCTACAAGAGATGTTTGACATTGAGTGAAGAACAACTAGAAGAAGAAGGTAAGATAGATCTTGAAGATATGGGAGAACTTGAAAATATACGCAACCTCGAAAGGACTATAGCGAGTAGGAAGAAGATAAGCGAAAACAATATCCTTGTCGACGTGCCGTACGAGCAGGTCAAATTGTCCGAACCTAGGTTGACCAAGACAGGTATAAAGATACTCGACGACGGTCATATCTCCGACCTGGGAGCATACAGCCCTCTTGCTAGAGCTCTGCAGAGGAGACCGACACAACCCTGGGCGATAATGGTATCTTGTCCTAATGAATGGAGGGAAGAGATAGCCGAGGCGGCTAGAAAAGAGATAATTGGAGGATGACCTAGTTTAGGATCATCGCTATCGGGCAAATAGAAAATATTTTGTACTTTGCCTTTTGTACCGAAGCACATGGTCGAAATATTCGACAGGAAACTTAAGAAAAAAACGATCAAGAATTACGTGGTTCAGAGCTTTTTAGCCGCACTGATGCTATATATAGGTTTACGTCTACCTATTTTAGGGCAGGAAATAGTATTAGTTGCGGCCGTCGGGTCTACCGCATTTGTTTTATTCGCGATGCCCGGTAATAAGACCGCGGTGCCTAGAAGGGCACTAGGCAGTCACGTTGCTAGTGGTTTTATAGGCTTCGCTTTTTCTAGGACCTACCCTTCTTTCCTATCCTTCGAGCTGGCGGTTGCATTGGCTCTTGGCGTGGCGATATTAGTGATGGTCTCTTTATGGTTAGAACACCCTCCGGCGGGTGGAACGGTTATATTTTTCGTCCTTAATCCCAGCCCAGTAGCTTTCGTTTCTCTGCTGCTATTGGTCAGTTTCATGGTGACGATCTATATCGTAATACGTCCCCACTTGTACGACTTAGTATGATGAGTGCTCTATACGAAGAATATATAAAGGCCATATTTTATGATGTAGATGATACTTTGAGTAATGGAGACGAAGATGAAGTCGTTAGGGTGCCCTACCCAAGAAGAGGCGAAGGGCAGATGTTCGCCGTCGCAGATAAGATGCTGGGCGGAGGAAGAGTTAAGACAATCTGCGAAGATGGAGAAACGCGTATGGGCAGGATACCAGGGAAGCTCAAAAAGAGGATGTGGATAAGAGAGGGCGACCTATTGATCGTAAATCCATGGGACTTCCAAGACGAAAAATGTGACGTGGAGTACCGTTATACCAGAACACAGATAAAGTATCTGAAGAGAAATAACGACATCCCAAAAAGTATAGATATCTTTTGATTCGTACTAAAAGGGCTCCGAAAGAATTTTTACACATGGGTCAATAAAGGCTTATGAAAGAGAGTTTACTCGATATCCTGAGATGTCCAGAATGTAAAGGAGAACTGGACTTAACCGTGGAAAAGCAAGATGACGAGATCGAGGAAGGTACTCTCTACTGCAAAAGTTGTGATTTGGAATACCCCATCGAAGACGGCATACCGAACATGATCCCTGAAGAAAAGTAGTACGTTGTTTAACCCATATACTCCTTCTGTATCTCGACCACTTCTGAACTGTCTTCCGCTTCTCTATAATCCTTCAGGGGATTCTCGTTCATCTCAAAAAAATGTTCACCCCAGCTGAATTTTGACATCACCTCTTTTGCCTGGTCTTCTTCGCCAAGGATAAAAAGCGCAGCGGCTAATGCTTCTGCGGTCGTGAGCTGGAAGGGTTTTCCATAATTTATAGGATTCACGGCCACTAGATAAGGTAAAGCTCTTCCGTTCTCGTATTCCGGTATCTTCTCGTCCGCTTCGGTCCAAGTGCAGTCTATGGCTCTTATACCACCGTCTTCTGCCAGATTTTTATCTTCAGGAGATATCGCTTTTTCCGCCAAAGGTGTAAGATAGATCCCTCCTTTTCCAAGCCCTATATCCTTTAACAATTTTTCTGCAATACCTTCGTCCAGCAATTTCCTGGCAGTACACTTTTTCGGGTCGCACTCTCTATGATCTCGGATGAACAATTCCATATGAGTTTAGACAAAATGTCTCAATTATAAATCATTCGAAAGTTTACTCCGTGATTCGGGATACTACAACCCAAGAAAAGAGGGAAAAAATATAAAGATGTGTGAATCCATAACGAAACGCTCGATGATGATGAATCCAAAGCTGAATACGTGATGAGTGATGGGCAGTCTGAGAGCATTTAACATTTAAAAGTTGGTTGATACGCATGGTAACTGGATTCGATCTACTGCACGATAATAAGCCTCTGCAGAAACACTGGATAAGGCGCTTGATAGCATATGTGATCGACTTCTTCATATCATCCATATTTGTCTATATCATATTCCTATTCGCATTTGCATGGGCACCTGGTTTCGACGCATTTTGGTACTTTCCGATGACCGCGGGGATGGTACAGGTGTTTTACTCGGCGGTGTTCGAATACAGCTCTAGAAAAACGATAGGTAAAGCCATCATGAAGCTGGAAGTAGAATCTCTGACTCATACTTTTGAGATCTCCGAGGCTTTGATAAGAAATTTCAGCAAAATTCACGGCATCATTCTACTTTTAGACTGGTTAGGCGGGATGCTGAGCGAAGGGGATCCTAGACAGCGTTACTTGGATAGATTATCCGAGACCACCGTCAGAGCTATGGGCGAACCCGCCCACGTGAGAGAATTCATAGACGACCATCTCTTCAAAAAAGAAGAGTCAGAGGAGGAAGGCATCAGTGAAGTTGATGAAGAAGACAAGAAGTGCCGCGTGTGCAACGGAGAATTGGTTAGTATCGGGGAAGAAAGATACAGATGTAGAGATTGCGGTCGTATACAATAACGATGATCGAAAATGTTCATAGCAATTGACGATACGGATTCAAAAGAAGGTATGTGCACCACTTTTCTTGCCACTGAACTCATAAGAGAATTTACTGATCATTCTCTTCTAGATTATCCAAGATTAGTAAGGTTAAATCCCAACATTCCTTGGAAGACTAGAGGTAATGGTGCCGTTGTCATAACTCTCGGAAAGGGAAAAAAACAAAAAGATCATATCGGCAACGTAGAAAGGGATATTTTTATCTACAGTGGTGAGCAGAGCGATAAAAAAAAGGAAGATGTCTTCAAGAGAGCAAAGGGCATAGTGGAAAGATGGTCTGAATTCGATAGCGAGCGAACGGATCCAGGGCTCATCGTAGGAGACAAAAGACCGCCTGATAGTTTTTACCATGAAGCTGTGAAAAGTATCGTGGAATTGGATCGCGTCAAACAGCATCTTAAGAAAGAAAATTATCTTTTCAAAGGATATCAAGGCGAGCGTGGATTGATCGGGGCGTTGGCGGCGCTGTCCTGGCGGCCGCAAGATTTTACATATGAACTTCTCACTTACAGGCGTAAAGATGATTGGGGACGACCCCGGGATATACCAAAAAAAGACGTTATGGAGCTCGATAGGAAGCTTCAAAAAGCTTTCGATAGTTATGATCACGAAGAAGAAGAGCAATCTATAGCACCGAACTCTCCCTGTCCAGTGCTTTACGGAGTACGTGGAGGAGATCCTGACGAGCTTAAGGAAGCAATTGATATGATAGGGGGAGAAAGACCTCAAAGATGGATGACTTTCTTGACGAATCAAGGTACGGATGATCACATACAAGAGATGTCCATCTCAAAAACGGAACCATGGATATCAGCTAAAGTTAAAGGGATCGTCCGTTCCGAACCTTACACCATCAAAGGTGGTCATGTTTTTTTCAAAATGGAAGACAAAACTGGAAAGATAACAGCTGCGGCATACGAACCGACGAAAAGTTTTAGAGAGATAGTTAAAAAACTGATGCCCGGAGATAAGGTGGAATTGTGGGGGGGTATCAGAGACGAGCCCAAGACTTTGAACATCGAGAAGATGAGAGTGATAAAGCTTACGGAAAAGATAGTTAAGGTGAGTAACCCCGAATGTTCTGAATGCGGCAAAAAGATGTCCTCAATGGGTACTGACGCCGGCTACCGCTGTAAAAGATGTAGGACCAAAGCCGATGAAGATCAAGCTGTTCGAAAGGAAGCGGAAAGAGAATTGAGAGAGGGGCTGTACGAAGTTCCCGTATCAGCTAGAAGACACCTTTCCAAACCTCTTATCCGGGATAATATTTGTCGATCCACTTCTCGTCGATCCTCTTAAGATCCTTTTCGGGTATGTTAGTAAGTAGATTCCACGCTAGGTCTAAAGTTTCATCTATGGTTCTATCTTCTTCATCGCCCTGATCGATAAATCTCTCTTCGAACTTATCTGCAAAATCAAGATAAAGTTTGTCTCTATCACTAAGAGCTTCTTCGCCGACCACGGCTACCAGATCTCTCAAGTCGAGACCTTCGGCGTAAGCGGCGTAAAGTTGATTACTGACATCAGAATGATCCTCTCTCGTTCTTTCTTCGCCTATACCTTCTTCCATCAACCTAGAAAGACTTTCCCCAGGAGTTATCGGCGGTCTTATTCCTTTCCTGTGCAGTTCTCTTGAAAATACGAGCTGACCTTCGGTTATGTATCCTGTAAGATCGGGTATGGGATGAGTTATATCGTCGTCAGGCATCGTCAATATAGGGATCATCGTTATAGATCCTTCTCGACCGAGTATCCTTCCGGCCCTTTCGTAGATGGTGGATAGATCGGTGTACATGTACCCAGGATAACCTCTTCTTCCCGGTACTTCTTCTCTAGCTGCGGCTATCTCTCTTAAAGCCTCGCAATAGTTCGTCATGTCGGTCAGTATGACTAAAACTTGCATATCTTCTTCGAAGGCGAGGTACTCCGCTGCGGTAAGAGCCATCCTCGGGATGATTATCCTTTCGACGGCGGGATCATCAGCCAAGTTGAGGAAAAGTACTGATCGTTCCAAAGCGCCTGTTTTCTCGAAATCCCTTTTGAAGAAATTGGCTTCTTCTGCTGTTATACCCATAGCACAGAAAACCACCGCAAATTCCTCCTCTTCACCCAAAACCTTGGACTGTCTAGCGATCTGAGCCGCTACGCTGTTGTGGGACAGACCTGAAGCGCTGAATATCGGCAGTTTTTGCCCCCTAACCAGGGTCAGCATACCGTCGATGGTAGAGATGCCTGTCTGTATGAACTCTCTCGGGTACTCTCTAGCTGAGGGATTTATGGGATCGCCGTTTATGTTCCTTCGCTCCTCCGGAATTATATCTGGACTTCCATCTATGGGTTCGCCGATGCCGTTGAAGACCCGACCTAAAAGTTCTTTTGACACGCCGAATTTCATCACTTCACCGGTGAATTGAACGCTGGTATCGTCGGTATCTAGACCTCTCGTTCCGGCGAAAACCTGCAAGACGGCTCGGTCTGTTTCGGCCTCTAGAACCTGACCCAACCTTTCTTCACCATTGGGTAACTTGATCTTCGCTATCTCGTTGTAAGCAACATCGCTTATACCTTCTACCACCATAAGAGGTCCTGAGACCTCGGTTACATTTTGATATTCGGTTCTTTTAGACATATCTTCAGTCATGATCATCCCTCCTCCTGAGTCTCTTCAATAGTTTCTTCATCTAAGGGCGAGGACAGTTCTAACGATCCTTCCAGCTCGTTGAATTCCTCGTTCATCTCCATCTCTATGTCGTTGTACCTATCATCCCACTCTTCAGAAGGATAGTTAGACATCCTGCTGATCTTTTCGAGTATCTCCATCGTAGCTAACTCGTCTATCGAGACTCCTTCTTCGAGTGCTTCTAAACCAGTAGCATATAATCTCATCATCAACTGCAGCATCCTGAACTGCTTTTTGGGTTCGCAGAACGTATCTACCTCGTGGAACGCGTTCTGCTGCAGAAAGTCCTCTCTTATTATCCTGGCTGCTTGAAGCGCGAACTGGTCCGACGGTGGAAGTGCGTCGGGTCCCACTAACTGGACGATCTCTTCCAGCTCGGATTCCTTTTCTAACAGACGCATCGTCTCCCTCCTCAACGATTTCCACTTTTCGTTGACGTTCTCTTCCCACCAATTGCCGACTTCGTCAAGGTAGAGAGAATACGAGGTGAGCCAATCGATGGCCGGAAAATGCCGCCTGTTTTTAAGTTCGGTATCTAAGGCCCAAAACACCTGAACGATCCTCAGTGTGTTCTGTGTTACCGGTTCGGAGAAATCACCACCCGAAGGACTGACCGCTCCTATGACCGATATCGAGCCTTCTCTGCCGCCGTGGAGATCGCATATCCCGGCTCTCTCGTAAAATGAAGCCAATTCACTTGCAAGATAAGCCGGAAAACCTTCCTCGCCAGGCATCTCTTCTAACCGGCCAGAGATCTCTCTCAGAGCTTCCGCCCAACGCGAAGTGGAATCAGCCATCAACGCTACGTTGTAACCCATATCTCTATAATATTCAGCTATAGTGATGCCAGAGAAAACTGAAGCTTCTCTCGCCGCGACTGGCATGTTGCTGGTATTGGCGATAAGGACCGTCCTTTTCATGAGCGGCTCTCCGCTCCAAGGATCTTCCAGTTCCGGAAAATCTCTCAGGACTTCGGTCATCTCGTTGCCTCTCTCACCACAGCCGACGTAAACCACTATATCGGCGTCGCTCCATTTAGCCAATTGATGCTGGATCACCGTATTATGGAGGATCATCGGGGCGTTACCTCCCACGAAGTTGTGGGTTTCCGGCACCGTCAGATCGTAAACGTCTTTGGGTCCTTCTTTTACTTCAACCGACTTCACAGGATCGGGCAAGAAATGATCTAAATGGTTATCAGCCATAGTAATTAAATCATCATCGGCCGTCATGGATGAGAACTTCCTGAAAACTGGGATGCTCATCCTTTCTTCTTGTGTTGTGTAATTCGCTATCTTTATACCGTTCTCCTTGAACTCTTTTCTCCTGATACCGCTTTCTTCGAACTTCTTTTTTACAAGATCAGGGGACACTTCTACCGAATTGACACCTCTGAAATGTTTGCCGTCCCTTTCTAGATACTTCTTGATCTGCTCATATTTTCGATGATCCATCGCTGTCTTTTCATAGAAATTCTCGAGTTCTTCTCCGGATATCCTTATCCTGTAGCTTTTGTTCCTGTTAGTTTCTTTTGACGCGAGTCTTGGAGGCGTTCCTAGCCTCGTAAGAGCGTAAGATAGATCGCTGGCCATATCTTCGCTCGAAGTGCTGATCTCGACTTCGTATTTTGAGAAACATCCATCTGCGAGATAATAACCTCTTACAAAGGCCGCTAGCACGTCATTTCCACTTTCAAATATCTTTTTTGGAATACTACAATTCCTTGATTTGCTTTCATTCGGAAAGCCTAACGATACGAGAAGATCTCTTAAAGCTTTGCAGTTGACTTTCGTAGAATTTACAGTTCTAGCGTACTCTCTTTTAGTTTTCACGTCGAAAAGGTCACTGAAAAACTCTTCGACTCGTGACAGTAGTTTTTCATCGTTGTTGTAGAAATAGACCGTGCTCGGTTTTAGAGAACCATCACCAAGCAAAAGGCCTAAAAGTTCTGCAAGATCTTCATCCAACTTTGAAGGTACTTTTATGGGTGTGGAATGCCTTTCACTTTTAACGTTCCTTATATTGTAGTCGATACCTTTCTCTTCAAATATCTTTTTGGCGACTTTTACTTTCGGCCTATTTCTACCCGAGGCGTACTCGGTAAGAACATCTTCGCTGATATCCAATCTTTCTGCCAGTAATTTTCTACTGCCGAATTTTTCTTCCAAATCACCTATAGTTTCGACCACTTTGTCGAAGTCTTCACCATAAACTCTCTTTTCGGGCAATAGGTCTTCAACTGACAATTTTTCTTCCTTCCTTTCTTCTTCGACCGGAAGTCTTCTTGGAGCCAGTAAAGTTTCTCCTTCCTTGATCTCGCCTGCGGGTTTCTCTATAATATCCATCTCGGGAGTCAGTACGAACAGTTTGTGTATCGGGGTGAGTTCGACTTCACGACCAGATTTAGTTTTTATTACGACGGTAGTATCGGTTTTCCCTTTGTATAGACAGGTAGCCTCCTTTTTAGCTATCTTTCCGTCGTCCATGGATAGTATCTCAAGAGGTCGTTGAAGTTCGATCAATTCCTCCTCGTTATCGACCTTCTTTTTCCCTTTAGACTCGTACTTTTCATACACCTCTTCTATAGGCATCTTTTGTCCATCGGCTAACAAAACAGGAGTGTCTCCCGTAACGCATTTTCCGGTCCCGAAGCCCCCGGGTATAGCTGCGGTTCCACCTTTAGCCAGAGGAAAGAAAGTGTCTAGAACTCTCTGCCCGGTAACTAAAAGTTCGCCAGGCTGCTTCTTGTCCTTTATAGGTCTACCGACACGCACGGGCCAGCGCTGTTTCATGCTTATCTCTTGTTCGCCCTCTTCATCTTCCAAAACAGCGATGGTCTCGTTTATGGTGTATTCTCCCTGCGATACTATCTCTTTGACCTCGCCTCCTTTATCCGGAGGTACCATCACTTTGTGATCTACCGTTTTAGTTTCTTCCACCGTGCCTAAGATATCGCCCGTATTTACCTGCTCACCCACTTCCGCTTTGGGTACGAACATCCATCTCTTCTCCTCGTCTAGTGGTGCGACATCTACGCCTCTGCGGATGAAGTCGCCGGTCTCTTCAGCGATCCCTTCTAAAGGTCTTTGTATGCCGTCGTATATCTGCTCTATAAGACCGGGACCGAGTTCGAGTGAAAGAGGTTCTCCGGTCCTTTTTACAGGTTCTCCCGGCTTTATACCTCCCGTTTCCTCATAAACCTGTATGGTGGCTACGTCTTCATCCAGTTCGATGACTTCGCCGATAAGACCTTCCTCGCCGACTTCCACCACTTCGTACATCTCGACGCCTCTTAAACCGTCGGCTTCGACCACCGGACCTGCTACATGTATGATCCTGCCTTTTTCTTCAGCCTCGGGTTTTTTTATCTTACTTATCCTCTCTTCTGCTTCATCTCTCATACTTTACTTCCTCCTGGGTGGATCTTGAAACGGTATCCGTCTTGAATTTGGATGTCATATACATTTTATTTTTCCTCCTGCGTACTTATATCTATACCTACAGCTCTCTTTATCTTGCCCTGCAGCGGATCCTCTTTACCTTTAACGGGACCTTCCTTATCCGGTAACTCCACTATCACCGGATAGATCTCTTCTCTTCTCTTCTTTTTTTGCCGCAGATGTTCTCTTATGTCCTCGGCTATACTCTCCGAGAGCAAGATGACTCCTACATCCGGGGTTTCGAGTGACCTGTCAAGTATCTTTTTCGCCTCGTAATCGTCTTCGGGAGTGAAGACTTCGTTCACTCCAGCCAGTG
>PWHU01000149.1 GCA_003555395.1 Thermoplasmata archaeon | reverse complement strand
GCTAAAAAGATCAAAGAAGTTGGTTTAGATAATATAACTCAAAACAGAGTATGAACAATAACACCGTCAATACCGCATCCCATGACGTGAATCTTATAGGATGCAAAAATGTTTTTTTCTTATACATACCGAAACCTCTTCCCTCCATAGAAGAGGCCAATGTATTCACCTTAGACATAGCCGAGTATAGCAGAGGTGTGGTCGTGTATCTTACGGAACGGATCAATCCTCTGATATCTTTATCTATCTTCAACCCTCTTATCTTCTGTGCATCCTGCACGTTGGACAGCTCGAACTGGAAGATCGGTGCGAACCTCATAGCGATTATTAGTAAAAAACTGTAGCGGTAGGGCACTCCTAGATAGGATAGAGCGGAGGAGAGATCTCTAGGTTCAGTTGTACCTACGAATATCCAAGACATGGTGATAAGTGAAAAGAACCTTCCTGCTATCAGGAT
Source organism: Thermoplasmata archaeon (assembly GCA_003555395.1). Classification (GTDB taxonomy): domain Archaea; phylum Thermoplasmatota; class Thermoplasmata; order Halarchaeoplasmatales; family Halarchaeoplasmataceae; genus Natronoplasma. The sequence goes on along the minus strand of PWHU01000149.1, from coordinate 3,629 downwards.
ACCGTTTTCCACACTTCCTAAGGTCACTTCGAACAACCGTAAGTCTAGCAAAACCTGGCCCTCGGGTACGAATATGAGTTGCGCCAAAAAGATAGCTATAACTAAAAACACTATACCTCTACCAAAACGACCTTTGACCTTGTAAAACGCTTTCAGCACTACCAACAATAAGACAAAAGAGATCAACATCAGAACTGAATCGATAAGAAAAACCATCAACGCACCAAGGACCAGTGCTATGAGTTTTACAACAGGATTGATCTTATCCGCCATCTTCACCACTTACACTTTTCAGATCATCAGGCTCTCCATCGTAAACCAGGCTCCCATCTTTTAGTACCAAAGCTCTTGTGCAGAATTTTTTGGCAAATCCTAGATCGTGGGTGACTATGATCAAGGTCTTACCTTCGTTCCAGAGATCATCCAGTATGTCCGCAATCATCACAGCATTTTGGTGATCCTGTCCAGAGAACGGCTCGTCTATCACAATGAGATCAGGATCGTGAGGCGATGACGAATAGATATTCAATCTTCTTTTTTGACCAAAACTCAGGGTGTGTGGATGGGTTTTTTTCTCTAGATCCTCTTCAGTCTTTATCTTTTTCAACCATCTCTTAGCTTTAGACTCTCCTTTAGAGAAATTTTTAGCGGCGAACGTGAGCTCTTCTTCTAACGTGTTCTCAAATATCTGGTGGTTCGGATTTTGGAAAACATATCCTATCTTCTCACCTAGTTCGTAAGGCTTTACTTTGCTAGAACTGTCCATGATACGATCGAATATCTTGATCCTTCCCTCTTGCACTTCCGAAAGACCTGATATCAGTTTTATCAGAGTGGTTTTGCCTGAGCCGTTCCTCCCCATCAAGGCTATTATCTCTCGCCTTTTTACTTTTAAATCTATATCCTTGAGTATTTTTTTACCATCTAAAGTATGATTCAAATCTTTGACTCGCAGGACCATCTCGCCTTTCTTACCAACCTCTCGAGAGTACTCAGGATAAGAATAATCCATTATGGACTTTTTTTGCTCTTGATCTAGACTTTGGAAATCTTTGATATCTCTGGCCAATCTTCCATCTTCTAGTTTCAGAACCCGATCGATCTGTTCTACCAGGTCGCCGATGCGATGTTCAGCAAGGATTATCGTCAGATCATGACTTTTCCTACGTACGTTCTCTATGGCCTTCAGAACCTCTTTCATAGATATGGGATCAAGGTTGGAAGTGGGTTCGTCCAATATCAAAACCTTTGGATTTAAAACTAACATAGAAGCGATGGCTATCTTCTGTTTCTCACCACCCGAAAGTGTACGCAACTTTCGATGCCTTAGTTCACTGCAGTTAAGATCTTCTAGAGTCGTTTCTATCCTTTTGTCTATCTTCCTCTTAGATAAACATCTGTTTTCAAGCCCAAAAGCTATCTCATCTTCCACGGTCTCAGTGCAGAACTGTGTTTCGGGATCCTGATGCACCATGGTTATGTGTCTAGATAACTGGAGAGGGTCCAGGTCCTTTTCTCCGTTGAAAACGATGGAGCCTTCTAACTCCGCAGGTATTATCTGAGGTATGAAACCACAGATACAATTCATAAGAGTAGATTTTCCAGATGCGCTTTCCCCGGCAAGCCAAACAAATTCCCCTTCTTTTATGGAGAAGGAAATATCTTCTATAGAGTGTTCGTCTTTGCTAGGATATGTCACAGATAGTCCCTGGGCTTCTATCATGGTTTCCCTACGAAACTTCTATACTACTTATATCTCTTACCCAATCTGAACCATCGTAATCTTCTTTTCTTGAATCCACCACTAATCTATACTCATCATCTTCAAAAGTGATGATGACTTCATCGTCATCCATGACACTCTCTAGATCGAATTCACGATCATAACCATCAGTAGCTATCACTCTTATCTCGCTTGCTCCCTCATCAGGCTCTGCGTTATCTATAACTACGTTCAAAGGTATACCAGTATAATTTTTAGGCGGCTCGTAAGTAACAGAACCTTCAAGTTCCGCGAAAACTTCCGTCTCGTGCTCTTGAAATTCATCATAGACGAAATCATATTCGTTGTCTACCTCACCAGTTACACTTATCGATTCAGAACCAGGCGGCTCGTAAACGTTATGAAAATAATAAACTCCTCCGACTGTAAAAGAGATAAGAAATACCACGGTAATGATCACACTACCGTGCCTTATGTAAACCGGTTTATCAGTATCTTTCTTTTCACCTGTAGAACTGTATATGAGTCCTCCCTGTTCCAACGAATCCATCATCTGAAGGCTGATATAGCCTCCAAAGATAACACCAGAAACAAGGGCTAACATACCTAGTGCAAATATCAATACTATCGGGACTCCAGCGAAAAAGAATACTTGGAATACGAACACGTTAGATGCTGCGGAGATACCACCTGCAAAGCCGTAGGGGATCAACTCTCTTTTTTCTTTGGTAGAATCTTTGAAAAGAACTGCATCGATCAACAGACCCTGTATAAGGGAAACAACTACTATAACTACTCCGTGAGTACCTCCTAAAAAAAGTTCTACAACTCCCTTCAACAAGCCCGTAGCGGTTCCCACTCCTTTCTTTTTTGTGATGCCCACCGCCAATATGATCCATATCACGTGTAGACCAGCCATGAACTGACCTGCACCGAAGGGTACTCCAACAACTCTATTGACCAGATTACCCAAGTAACCTACGTATACGGACAGACCTCCACCTAGAGCGGATAGGATAGCTATGGTAACTAGATCTTTCGTTGACAAGAAATATTCCTTATCCACCTTCAACCACCCTGAGTGATTTTACGTATTTTACCCATCGGGCTCCAGCTGATTCATATTCATTCCAACCCTGTCCTTCATAGGATGTATTCTCACAGTTCTTGTTGGTATAATAACCGTCTTCCGGTATGAACGCTGCTCTGGGCCCGTCGTTCCATTCATCTATGGTCTGATTGTTATAAGTCAGAGCTAGGATGAACTCGCCCTGTTCAGATAAGAAGTATTCGTCAGGATACACGTTCAGATAACCGAATTCCTGAGTATGACCGTCCATGGATTCTATCAGAAGAGTATCATTCTCATCCATACCGCCGACTTTTTCTATCATAGTGCTGATCTTAACTCCGCTGTAGTAGGCTTCACCCCTTTGATTACCGAACTGGTTCTGGAAGGAAGATGTACCGGATACACCTTCCTGTTTCATGATCTGCAGCAGCCTCTCGTAGGTGATGTTCTCTTTTTCTTCCCCTCTCTTCAAAGATATATTAAATATGTTCTGCTCCGGCGTATCGATGGGGACTTTCTCGAAGCTCAAACCGGTGCTGTCTACGGTGACATGAGTGTAATGATGTACTCCATCAACAAGGGAGCCTCCACCACCACCGGTGATCAATCTCTGCATACTGTGCGATACATCCTCATGATAAGCATGTATATGGCCGGCCATGAACACATCTATCGAACTTTCTGAAAGGTACTGTTCGAGCATCTCGTCTGATTCGGGATCAAGAGTATGATCACCTCCGAAGGGGTCGTAGTATGGGGAATGGGTTACGATCACGTTCTGCTTGTCTTCAAGCACCTGTGAATCTATCCAGTCTATCTGGTCTTCAGTCAACG
>PWHU01000058.1 GCA_003555395.1 Thermoplasmata archaeon | reverse complement strand
GATGAACAGATTTAAATAGGTAGTGATATTAAGTCGGTATCTGCCGTTGGATAAGTCCTCTGATGGGCCTGTAGCTCAGCCAGGTAGGAAAGGGGTTAAAGCTCTTTCCCTGGATAGAGCACCTGGCTTTTAACCAGGTGGCCTGGGGTTCGAAAATGGATCGCCTAAAGGCGGCTATCGAAAGTCCCCACAGGCCCGTCAAGAACTTTCCTACCTAAAAAGGTTAATAAAGCAGGTAACAAATCATGAAGGAATATGTGATAATCGTGGGGTATAAATATGGGTAGCGACAAGAAAGAGATGAATGTATTGAAGCACGGTCTCGTTCCTGAACATCGACTGTTGTCTAAAGATGAGGAGAAGGAAATTTTAGAGCAGCTGGATGTCGATAGAGAGAACCTTCCTAAGATCTTGAAATCGGATCCGGCGATAAAACAGTTGGAAAAAGTTCATGGTGATATCAAAGTGGGTAGGATGATCAGGATCAAAAGAAAGAGCAGGACGGCGGGTGTAGCAACGGCCTACCGTTTGGTCGTTAAAAGAGAATGAATATAGATAATGGTGGATATGTATGAGAGAATTAGTAGATGCTTTCTTTAAGGAAGCGAACGTGGTCGGACATCACATGGAATCCTACAATGATTTTCTACCACTCCCGGATAATCCAGAAAACAGGGCCCAGAAGATCGTGGACAACATAAGGATCGGATTTGGAGAAGGAGGCTGGGGGAAAGTAAAACTCGACCCCGAGAAGGTGGAAGGAAGAGACATACAGATAAGAGTGGGCAGAGAAAGAAACGAATATGGGGAAATAAAAGAAACTGGACCCACTGTGAGGATAAGGAAACCCACCGTAAAAGAGGCTAGCGGTTCCGAGCACAAATTGACACCTCAAGAGTCAAGACTGAGAGATCTACAGTATGATGCCGATTTAGAGATGAAATTTACACTTATAAAGGACGAGATAGAAGAAGACGAAGAATGGATATCTATAGGAAAGATACCCGTGATGATCGGATCGAAGGTCTGCAACCTGCAACAGGATAACATCGATAACACCATGGAAGAGGTCTTGAACGCGGATATAGAAAGCAAAGAGCACAATGAAAAATCTTACGAGGATAAGTTGGCGGATTTGGGAGAAGATCCGGTGGACCCAAAAGGTTATTTCATAATCGGAGGGACTGAAAGAAGCCTGATGGCCGTGGAAGATCTCGCCTCGAATAGAGTGATGTGCGAGATAAACGAAAAATACGGTAGAGAATTGGAAGTGGCGAAGATATTCTCTCAAAGACACGGCTTCAGAGCCATGACCCTGATGGAAAAGAAGAAAGACGGTCTCATAACGGTCTCTGTTCCATCCGCTAGAGGGGACATACCCTTGATAATCCTCATGAAAGCTTTGGGAATGGACAACGACGAGAAGATAAGGGATTCGATAGCGACTAAATCGGAGATGTTCAGCATAGTTTATGCTAACATAGAAAAATGCCAGGAAGAGGAAGAGTATTCACCCGACGGCGTTTACGACCAAGAGGATGCCATGGCCTATCTCGAAAGAAAATTCGCAACAGGTCAGGCAGAAGAGTACAGAAAACGGAAGATCGAATCCATATTGGATAGGTCGCTTTTACCTCATCTAGGCGATAAGCAAGAGGATCGGATAAAAAAAGCCCACTTCCTAGGTAGGATGGCAAAAGAGATCTTAGAACTCGCTATGGATGAGAGAGAACCCGACGATAAAGATCATTATGCTAATAAAAGATTGAAGCTCGCTGGAGACCTGATATCCGACCTTTTCAGGGTCGCTGTGGTCAACCTACTTAAGGACCTCAAATATCAACTCGAGAGAAATTATAGAAAGAAAGGAGATATGAATATACGTTCTTCGATCAGGCCCGATCTGCTGACCAACAAGCTGCAGCACGCCATGGCAACAGGTAATTGGGTCGGCGGTAGAACAGGTATATCACAACTTTTGGATAGAACATCAAATATGGCAACGATCAGCCATCTTAGAAGGGTGAAATCACCCCTTTCACGAAGTCAACCTCATTTTGAGGCGAGAGAACTCCATCCGACACATTGGGGTCGATTGTGCCCGAGTGAAACCCCTGAAGGTCAGAACTGCGGACTTGTAAAGACTTCCGCATTGATGATCAACGTCTCAAAAGGAAAAGATGCAAAGATCGTGGAGGAAAAACTCTTCGATTTCGATTTGGAATCCATCGATTCAGATACGAAAGCTAGGACAAAGGTATATCTTAACGGTGACCTGGTAGGGTCCGTGGAAAAACCAGAAAAATTTGTTGAAAACATAAGGCATGAAAGAAGAGAAGGTGATCTGTCCCTCCAAGTCAACATAAGACACGACTTAAAAACTGAAGAAGTCATAATCAACTCAGACGAAGGTAGAGTCCGAAGACCTTTGCTCGTTGTAGAAAACGGAAGTCTCAAATTAACCAACGATATAGTAGATGAGGTCAAAGACGGAAGGAAAGGCCTCGAATCACTGTTAGACGAAGGATACGTAGAGTGGATAGATGCTGAAGAAGAAGAAGACATCTATGTAGCTCTCTATCCCTTCGACATACCCGCTAAATGCGAAGAGTGCGGAGAATCCATCTCTGAAGCGGATGTAAGATGGACGAATATGGGAGAAGACACGGATACCGCTGAATTGATGTGCGAAAAATGTGAGGGAAATATGCAGGTGCAGAAAACCATAACTGAAGAACACACGCATATGGAAGTGGATCCACTGCTGATCTTGGGAGCTTCTACCGGTCTCGTACCCTTCGCTGAACACAACGCGGCTCCCCGGTGTTCCATGGGCGCCAACATGATGAAACAATCCTTGGGTTTGAACGCGTCCAACTACAGATACAGACCCGATACTAGAGAACATCTGCTTCACTATCCTCAAAAATCACTCACGCAGACCAAGACCATGGAGATGGTCAACTACAACAAGAGACCCGCGGGACAGAACTTCGTTGTCGCTGTGATGTCATACCACGGTTACAACATGGAAGATGCGGTGATCATGAGTAGAGCCGCAGTGGATAGAGCCATCGGTCGTTCTACCTTCTTTAGGACCTATACTACTGAAGAGAGAAGATATCCTGGAGGTCAAGAAGATAAATTCGAAGTTCCTGATCCGGATGTGAGAGGAGCTAGGAGCGATCAGCAGTACAGAAAACTCGATGAAGACGGTCTTATAAACCCTGAAGCAGAGGTCGACGGAGGGGAAGTGATAGTCGGTAAAACGTCTCCACCTAGGTTCCTAGAAGAGGATACCGACCTCATGGCACCCCAGAAGAGAAGAGAGACTTCCGAGACCATGAGACCCAGAGAAAGGGGTTGGATAGACTCAGTCATGCTTACCGAATCCGAGGACGGAAGTCGTTTGGTGAAGACAAAGATGAGAGATCAAAGAGTGCCAGAATTAGGCGATAAATTCACTTCGAGGCATGGACAGAAGGGAGTCATAGGAAAGATGGTAGAACCCGAGGACCTGCCTTTCACTGAAGAAGGAGTCGTGCCCGATCTTATAGTGAACCCTCACGCTATGCCTTCCAGGATGACCGTCGCACACATGTTGGAACTCCTCGGAGGTAAAGCCGGCTCATTGGATGGACGATTCATAGACGGTACTCCTTTTGGAGGAGAAAGTGAGAAGACTATAAAAGAGGTGCTGAGAAGAGCAGGATTCAAACCTAACGGCACCGAGATACTCTACGACGGCAGAACGGGTAAGATGCTGGAGGCCGAGATATACGTTGGTGTGATATATTACCAAAAACTACATCACATGGTTTCGGGCAAGCTTCACATGAGATCTAGAGGACCGGTTCAGATACTGACGAGACAGCCTACCGAAGGTCGATCACGTAAAGGGGGATTACGATTTGGGGAGATGGAAAGAGATTGCTTGATAGGCCACGGAGCTGCGATGGTGATAAAAGACAGATTGTTGGATCAATCCGACGGTACTACGGAATATGTTTGCGGTAATCCAGACTGCGGTCATATAGCCATATTGGACAGCAATGGCGAACTCCGCTGCCCTGTATGCGGTGAAAAATCGGACGTACATCAGATACAGACCAGTTTCGCATTCAAATTGTTGATGGATGAATTGAGATCACTTGGAGTTACGATGCGGCTTAAAGTGGAGGATCAAAGATGAAACGCAGTAAGAATATTTCAAAAAGGATAGGAAGCATCCAATTTGCCTACATGTCACCGAAGGAAAAAAGAAATCTTTCTGCAACGAAGATCATCACTCCCGATACATACGATGACGACGGCTTTCCGGTAGAGATGGGGTTGATGGACACTCATCTAGGAGTGATCGAACCCGGTTTGAGATGTAAGACCTGTGGAGGGAGAGTAGACGAATGTTCCGGCCATTTTGGTCACATCGAATTGGCTATGCCAGTCATACATATAGGATATGTAAAGGAGATAAAAAAACTGCTTCGTTCCACATGCAGTGAGTGCGGCCGCGTACTTTTAGAGGAAGAAAATATCACAGAGTACCTTGAAAGGATGGATGAGATGAGGCAGATGGGGGCCGGCCCAATAGACATAAGGAGTTTCGCCAAGGACGTTTCTAAAGAGGCGAGAAAAAACGATATGTGTCCACACTGCAAAACCGAGCAGCGCAAGATAGAGTTAGATAAACCCACCACTTTCAGAGAAGAAAATACGAAGTTGACCCCAAAAGAGGTAAGAGCTCGACTAGAAAGGATCCCTGATAACGACCTATGGGCATTGGGGATAAATCCAGATGTTACGAGACCAGAATATATGGTGTTGAAAGTTCTTCTAGTTCCACCCGTGACCGTCAGACCTTCTATCACTTTAGAATCTGGTGACCGTTCCGAAGACGATCTGACGCACAAGCTCGTCGATATACTTCGGATAAATCAGCGGCTCAGAGAAAATAGGGACGTCGGCTCGCCTCAACTCATCGTCGAGGACCTTTGGGACCTACTGCAGTATCACGTCACCACTTACTTTGACAATCAAACTTCCGGTATACCTCCAGCTAGACATAGGAGCGGAAGAACACTGAAGACCTTGATACAAAGGTTGAAAGGGAAAGAAGGGCGTTTCAGACAGAACCTCAGCGGTAAAAGGGTAAACTTTTCTTCCCGTACAGTGATCTCCCCTGATCCATGGCTGTCTATAAACGAAGTGGGCGTACCAGAGAAAGCCGCTCGGGAATTGACGGTTCCGTTGAAAGTCACACCATCCAATCAAGAATATGCTAAAAAGATAGTGGAAAGAGGACCATCCCCCACGAAAGAAGGTAGATATGTGCCAGGGGCAAATTACATGATCAGGCCGGACGGACGAAGGATCAAAGTGACTGAAACCAATTCGGAGACAGTGGCCGAAAAAGTCGAACCCGGCTTCACCATCGAGAGGGAATTGAAGGAAGGCGATATAGTACTCTTCAACCGTCAACCGTCTCTACACCGTATGTCTATGATGGCCCATGAAGTTAAGATCGTTCCAGGAAAAACTTTCAGGTTGAATCTAGCCGTTTGTCCACCCTACAATGCGGATTTTGACGGCGACGAGATGAATCTGCACGTTATCCAAGGTGAAGAGGCAAGGGCTGAAGCCAAGGTGCTGATGAGGGTCCAGGAACATATACTATCGCCTAGGTTCGGAGGCCCCATAATAGGTGCGATACAGGACCACATAAGCGGACTTTTCTTTCTTACTCACGAAGACCCTTCCTTTACAAGAGAAGAGGTTGTCAGCATATTCTCGAACCTGAAAACCGATAGGTTCCCAGAACCTATAGATGAGGATGAAGAAGTGGTCTGGAAAGGTAAGGACATATTCAGTTATTTCTTACCAGAAGGATTCAATATCGAATTTAGAGCGTCCATATGTGAAAAGTGCGATACCTGCGACGAAAAAGAATGTGACAACGATGCCTACGTTGTTATAGAAGACGGAAATCTATTGGCGGGTACGATAGACGAAAACGCCGTCAGCGCTTTTTCCGGCGAGATAGTGGATAAGATAGCGAGAGATTATGGTTCTGACGAAGCTAGAAAATTCATCGACCAGATCACTACCATAGCCCTCGGAGTTATAACTTTAAGAGGATTCACCACTACGATAGAGGACGAGGAGATACCCGAGGGTGCGGAAAGGCAGATAAAAGCCATCTTGAGCGAAGCGGAAGAAAAAGTGAAGAGATTGGTAGAGGCTTACAAAGATGGAGAACTCGAAGAACTGCCCGGTAGAGGTCTAGAAGAGACATTGGAAGTGAAGATAATGAAAGAACTCGGTAAGGCTAGGGACGACGCCGGTCAGATAGCGAGCAAATATCTCGGTCTCAGTAACAATGCAGTCGTCATGGCAAGGACCGGGGCTAGAGCGAGCATGTTGAATCTTACTCAGATGGCCGGCGCTTTGGGTCAACAGGCGATAAGAGGGGAAAGACCCAGCAGAGGATATGAAGAAAGGACCCTATCCCATTTCAAGCGTAAAGAATTGGGGGCTAAGTCGAAAGGTTTCGTCAGCTCGTCTTATAAAGACGGGTTGGATCCACTGGAATACTTCTTCCACAGCATGGGTGGAAGAGAAGGTCTGGTCGATACAGCGGTGCGGACCAGCAGGTCTGGATACATGCAGAGGCGTTTGATCAATGCTTTAGAGGACCTCATGGTCTCTGAAGACGGAACGGTCAGGAACACCGCTGATACTATAGTCCAGTTCAGATATGGTGAGGACGGTATAGATCCGATGCGGAGTAAGAGAGGAGATGCTATAGATATGGACGATATTATTAGAGATTTCAAAAAAAGAGGGGGTAAATGATGGCTAGAAAAGACACTATCAACGCGTTGATAAGAAGAGGAATAGATGAAGAAACTGCGGAAAAGCTCGCCGACGAGGGACTCCTCTTAGGGGATGTTAAAGACGCTTCTAAAGAGGACTTGACTGAATTTTTGTCCGAAGAAAAGGCGAAAGAAGTGGTAAATAAGGTGGGTAAAAAGGGTAAGAAGAAAAAGAAAAAAGAAAAAAAGGTGACTGGTGAAAAAGATCTTGAAAAAGTTTACGACGAAAAATTCGAGGATCTAGAAGGTACGGGGGAAGAGATAAAAGAGATTTGTGATGAGAAAGGATACGATCTACCCTACTCAGTGATAAAGGACATCGCTGAGCACATGGATGGACACGATATATCCAAAGACGATCATGAAGATCTATTAGATATGGTTTACGAAAGGTACCAGAACAGGAAGATAGATTCATTGGAATCGGTAGGTATCGTAGGAGCTCAATCTATCGGTGAACCGGGTACACAGATGACGATGAGAACATTCCACCATGCCGGTGTGGCTGAAATAGGTGTTACTCAGGGCCTTCCAAGGATGATAGAGATTGTGGATGCAAGAAAAGTTCCGAGTACCCCGTCGATGGAGGTCCACCTAGAAGACGAAATAAAGAGCGATAGAGATGAGGCGAAAAAGATAGCATCTAGACTAGAGATAACCAGATTGAAAGAGATCGCCGACGTAGAGATAGACATAGGTGAAACCTGCGTTACCATAACTCCTGACAAAAAGAGGATAAAAAAAGAAGATATAGATATAACCAAGATCACTCAGAACTTAAGTAAAAAACGAGGTATCAAGGGCGAGGTCAAGCAGGAAGACGATCACATAAGGATCGATGTGGAGGAAGGAAAGTTTAGCCTTCTTTATGAAACGGTAGAAGAGGCGAAGGAAACAAAGATAAAAGGGTTGAAAGGAGTAGAGAGAGGTGTGATAAGAAAGGACGGAGACGAATTCGTTATCTACACCGAAGGGTCAAATTTGGCAGGAGTTCTGAAGATGGATGGTGTCGATGTAGAAAAGACCACGACCAACAGCCCAACGGAGATATACAATGTTCTCGGTATAGAAGCCGCTAGAAAGTCTATCATACAGGAAGCAAAACATACTTTGGACGAGCAGGGTTTGGACGTTGACATACGGCACATAATGCTGGTAGCCGACGTGATGACCAACGAAGGAACGCTCAACGCTATAGGGAGACACGGGGTTTCAGGTAGAAAGACCAGTGTGTTAGCCCGAGCGGCCTTCGAGATCACCAGCCAGCATCTTTTGAGAGCGGCGATACTCGGAGAAGAAGACAAATTGGACGGGGTCGCTGAGAACGGGATCGTAGGTCAACCTATAACTCAAGGTACGGGCGCAGTGAATGTAAAGTATACAGGACATGCAAAGAAAGAAGATTGAAGCCAAGCCGGTTAAAAAATCATAAATAGAAGCGACTTAATGGAAAGATGATGGAATATATAAGACCAATATATATAAAGTATAAAGGAGGAAACAAAAATGGATGTTAAGAGAGAGATCAGGGTTGCCATAAACACTGGTGATGTCGATTTGGGATTTAAAGAAGCCATGAAGAACGTAGAGGAAGATAAGTGTAAATTGCTGATAGTTGCTTCAAATTGTCCCGAAGAGAAGTTAACTGGAAACGATGATATAGATGGTGTACCCATATATCACTTTAAAGGTAACAATCAAAATTTAGGTTCGTCTGCTGGAAAACCTTTTGCCATTTCGGTTCTATCTGTCAAAGATCCAGGTGAATCAAACATACTTTCTGTTAAGGCGGAATGATCATGGCTGAAAGCGTTGAAGACATCACTTTTAACGAGAAAACCCTTAGGTATATATCCCTTTTTGAAGATATTACGGATGCGGATGTAATAGATTGTGTAGATATACCTGAAAAAGTTATATTTTTGGTGGAAAAAGGAGATATAGAGAAAGCTATCGGCAAGAGAGGTAAAAACGTTACAAAGGTCAGCGATTCCATAGACAGAAACGTACATATCATCGAATACAGTGACGACCCGGAGGAACTTCTAGAGAACATATTCTACAGTTATGACGTTAAGGACGTAGAGATCGAAGAAAAGAATGGAGTGATGCACGGAACCGTAGAAGTTGCGCCGGAGAACAAAGCAAGAGCGATAGGGAAGAATGGAAGAAATCTCTCGATCGCAAGAAAGATAATGATGCGGCATACGGAGATATCCAGCGTCTCGGTCGCGTAACTGCTAGAAAGGTCCGTAGATCAATCTTTATCTTCAAATGCCCTTTTCGTGATCTCCTTAGATACCCGTCTAACAACGTCGTTATCTGCTTCTGAATAGAATGATAGTTCCGCATAGATGATGTTTTTCATTTTTTTCCTATCATCCTGATAATCCGCTATCTCCATGAATTTGTCTGTGAGCTCATCGATTCCGATGTCGTCTTTGTAGGTGATCACTTCGTCTACCTTACCTTCGATGAACTCCCTCAAGTCCGACCTATCGGATTCCGAATCTTCGCTTTCCTCAGACGCATCATTATCTTCACTCTCATCGACATCGGCTTCCAACAGAGAAATAACTTCCTCTTCCTCAGGAGGTATAGCTTTAGCATCATCTTTACTTTCTTGTGTCGTCGATTCTTTGAATATCGAGTCTTCCTTAGATGTAGGATATTCTGTTTGTATCTCTTCTCCTCCAACTTCTTTTGTATCATCGAAGGATGGTGCCAGTCCATTTTCATCCTGAGATGGTTTTTCCGAGCCTGAAGAATCTTCTGGCATCTCTTCTTTGAACTCTTCCTCGGGTCTCCTCCTTCTTTTCAAAATTATTCCTACGATGGCTACAACCAATATTAGTATTAAAAGTAAAGTCAACCACCAATATTCAACAAAGATCATATCTTCCTCCGGATCATCCACTTGAGCTTCACTCTCTAAATCTAGGATTATCTCTCCGGATTCCGTGCCTAACAAGTCGGCAGTTTCAGAACCTTCAAGGGAGTCATGTTCAACGGTATAGGTGATTTCAATTTCCTCCAAAGTGGAAGTGGACATCAGAGTGAAATTATAGAAGCCCGCGGTTCCTTCCTCCATCTCCATCTGTATCTCTTCACCCCATGACAGCGAGACTTGGGCATCGTTTATCAGATCATCGTCTTGATCCTTTATCGGACCGATGATTATGGTGTATTCTTTTTCGACCGTTACATCTATCGATTCATCTCCTAGGGCGATTTCATATTCTCCAGGTTCTTCGATCTCATGAGTATACTCTATAGTTTCATCCTCGCCGGGTCCAAGGGTTAGACTCATCATCTCTTCGCCGTCGATGATAAGATTTATGTCTCCTTCAGCGTTACCTATATTTTCCAGATCAGCGGTTATTATAACCTCCAAAGGAGCTTCTCCTTCCGTGGGATCAACATCGAAACCGGTTACTAATATATCCGGTATGTCTTCGTCGGTTCTCACCTCAAACTCCACTGAATCTGAAGCCGTATTTCCCGCAGCATCTACTGCCCAAACCTCAACGGTGTATTCTCCGTCTTCAAGATCTGTAAACGTGTGTTCAGTATCCATTCCTACGCCGATTTTATCATCGTCATCGAGCTGGATCTGATAATGATCTATACCGCTGGTTTCGTCGGTTCCAGTCCATTCTACAGTGACTGTAGAGTCGTGCACTATCTGGGCCATTTCAGGGAAGATAATCTCCACCTCGGGAGGTGTCGTATCGACTATGAAGTTCACCGCTTCAACGTGATAATTGCCGGCTTCGTCCCAAGCACGTACCTCTACCGTATGTTCGCCCTCTTCTAATCCCTCGAAAGTGAAACTCTCTGCTTCTCCAACATCTTCCCATGTTCCTTCAAGCCTGATCTCGTAGTGATCTATCCCTGTGGTCTCGTCGCTGCATTCCCATTCGACCGTTACAGAGTCCGTATCGAATATTTCATCTTCTTGGGGAGATTCTATCTGTAAAACAGGCGGGGTCGTATCAACAACAAAGTTAACGACGGTAGTAGTGTTGTGTCCTGCATTATCCCATGCCCTCACCTCGACATAATGCTCTCCATCTTCTAAGCCGGTGAAACTGTGAGTCGTACCTGTTCCTTTGTTTATCCAGTCCTCTTCGTTTATCCTGATCTCGTAGTGATCTATCCCTGTGGTCTCGTCGGTTCCGGTCCATTCGACAGTTATCTCATCTATATCGAAAGCTTCTCCTTCCTCCAGAGATGTGATCTCCAACTCCGGGGGCGTCGTGTCCACGATAAAGTTGACCATCTGTATGTTGTCGTTGCCCGCGTTATCCCATGCGCGTACCTCTACCGTGTAGTTTCCATCCTCAAGTTCGAAGAAAGTATGCTCTGTATCGTTTCCCTTGCCTATCCAGCTTTCTTCGTTTATACTGATCTCGTAGTGATCTATTCCTGTGGTCTCGTCGCTACCGGTCCATTCTACCGTAACATTTTCTTGTGTCATGATCGCATTTTCATCGGGGACCGATATATCTATCGTAGGAGGGGTCGTGTCCACGATAAAGGTCACTGAGTTTATGTTGTCGTTGCCTGCATTATCCCATGCGCGAACTTCTACTGTTCTTTCGCCGTCTTCTAGCTCGTAGAAAGTATGACTCGTATCAGTACCCTTCTCCATCCAATCTTCACCTGCGAGCCTTACCTCGTAGTGATCTATTCCAGTGACATCGTCGCTGCCTTCCCATTCTACGGTTATTTGATCTACTCCAAAAGATTCTCCTTCCTCCGGATATATGATCTCCAACTCCGGGGGCGTCGTGTCCACGGTGAAGTTGACCGTATCTATACGACTGTTGCCCGCATTGTCCAATGCGCGAACCTCTACCGTTCGGTGACCGTCTTCTACGCCCGCAAAAGTGTATTCGGTGTTGTTACCAACATCTATCCAGGTGTCTCCGTCTATCTTAACCTCGTAGTAATCGATACCGCTGATGTCGTCACTACCGGTCCACTCTATGGTCACATCGGATTCTGAAAGTATATCACCTTCATCGGGCACGTCTATACTGATATCGGGTAGAGTTTTGTCCACGATAAAATTGACTGATCGAGTGTTGTTGTGCCCAGCATCGTCCCATGCGCGAACTTCTACTGTATGCTCTCCTTCGGTCAGGTTTGAAAATGTATGAGTCGTATTTTCTCCCACTACGGTCCAATCGCCTTCGTCTATCCTGATCTCGTAGTGATCAATTCCTGTTGTTTCATCACTGCCTTCCCATTCGACAGTTACCTCACCTATATCGAAAGCTTCACCTTCTTCTGGAGTGATTACATTTAACTCGGGAGGCGTCGTATCGATGGTGAAGTTGACCGTATCTATACGACTGTTACCGGCTTTGTCCCATGCGCGGACTTCTACCGTGCGGTTACCGTCTTCTAAATCCGCAAAAGTGTACTCGTTGTTGTTACCCACATCAGTCCAATTACCTCCATCTATCTTTACCTCGTAGTAGTCGATACCGCTGACGTCGTCGCCACCGATCCATTTCACGGTGACATTTGAAACCGTAAATAAATCGTTCTCACCGGGTTCAGTGATATTGACCTCTGGAAAAGTAGTATCCACCGTGAAGTAAACACTATCGACATAACTATCGGTTGCGTTCACAGCCCTGACATCTACCGTGTGTTCTCCATCCAACAGGTCTGAAAATGTATGACTCTTATTTTCTCCTACGTCGGTCCAATTGCCTCCGTCGATCCTGATCTCGTGGAAAGAGGCATCATTTGAAAACCATTCTACAGTGACTTGGGTTTCGGAGAATATTTCATCCTCCTCAGGAGAGGTGATCTCTAGGTATAGAGAAGTGGTGTCCACCGTAAAGTTAACCTCGTCTACTACCCTTCGTTCCTCATCGTCGGTTATCCTCACTTCAACAAAGTAATCCCCTTCGTCTGCATCATCAAGAGTATGACTCGTAGAATCCCCCACGTTAATCCAGCTTCCATCGTTAATCCTGATCTCGTAGAAATCCAGATCAGTTACGTTATAATAACCGATCCACTCTATGGTCAACTCCGATCTTCTGTGGGTGTCACCTTCTTCCGGATAAGTGATGATCACAGAAGGTGGAATATCTACAATGAAGCCGACCTCGTCTACTGCTTCGTTTCCCGCAGCATCTACAGCTTTGACTTCTACTGTGTGATTTCCCTCATCCAAATCCTCAAAGGTGTAACTCGTGTCTGTACCGACTTCCACCCAGGCTTCTCCGTTGATCCGCACCCTGTAATGATCTATCCCGCTTGTCTCGTCGCTGCCAGACCAAGTCACGGTAACGGAGTCCACTTCGAACACTTCTTCATCTTCCGGGCTCGTGATCTCTACATAGGGAGGCACGGTATCTACGATGAAGTAAACACTGTCGGTATTGTTGTTACCAGCTTCATCCCAAGCCCGTACTTCCACGGTATGGTCTCCGTCTTCTAGATCCTCAAAAGTATGATTAGTATCCATGCTAACGTTAGTCCAATCACCTCCGTCGATCTTCACTTCGTAGTAAGCTATCCCAGTTGTTTCATCGCTGCCCGTCCATTCCACCGTTACCGAGTCCGTATCGAAGGGCTTTCCGTCTTCAGGTGCCGTTATCTCTATATCGGGAGGCGTCGCATCAACTATGAAGGTGACGATATCCGTGTCGTTATTTGAAGCATTGTCCCATGCACGAACTTCTACCGTACGGTTCCCATCTTCTAAATTTTCAAATGTGTGATTGATATCCATACCTACGTTAGTCCAATTACCTCCGTCGATCTTCACTTCGTAGTAAGCTATTCCACTGATATCGTCGCTACCGGTCCACTCGACGGTGACATCGGATTCAGACAATATCTCGTCTTCATCTGGTATTATGATCTCGACATCAGGCGATGTGGTATCTACAGTAAAGTTTACGGCCTGTATTTGTTGATTGCCAGCATTATCCCAAGCCCTTATCTCCGCGATATGTTCGCCGTCTTCTAAGCTTGTAAAGGTATGATCTGTTTCAGTACCTTTTTCGATCCAACTTCCTTCGTTGATCCTTATTTCGTAATGATCTATCCCGGTAGTTTCGTCGCTACCCGTCCATTCTACGGTTACTTCATTCACATCGAATACTTCTCCCTCTTCCGGTACAGTAATATCCACATCGGGAGGTGTCGTATCGACGGTGAAATTGACGACGTCTGTTTGAGTATTTCCTGCTTTGTCCCATGCACGGACTTCTACTGTCCGATCTCCATCATCTATATCGATAAATGTGTAATCGGTATCGTTTCCCACGTCGATCCAGTCATCTCCATCGATCTTGACTTCGTAGTGATCTATCCCAGTGGTTTCGTCGCTGCCTGTCCATTCTAAAGTGACGTTAGATACCGTGAATATTTCATCTTCCTCTGGGGCGGTGATATCCACTTCAGGCGAGACCGTATCGATTGTAAAATTCACCATATCGATCGCGTAGTTACCCACGTTATCGGTAGCTCTCACTTCGACATCGTGCTCCCCGTCACTTAAACCATGATACGTATACTCCGTATCATCCTCAACGTTTGACCAGCTGCCGCCGTTGCGCCGGATCTCGTAGTAAGCTATCCCGCTCAAGTTGTCGCTACCGGTCCAAGTTACAGTGATTGTATCCTCATTCAGCATGTCTCCTTCTTCGGGATAAGTTATATCTATCTCAGGAGGAACAGTATCTACGATGAAGTAAACACTGTCGGTATCGTTGTTACCGGCATTGTCCCAGGCTCTTACCTCGACGGTTCGATCACCGGCTGTTATGTTCAAAAATGTATGGCTCGTGTTTTCTCCCACGTCCGTCCAATCGCCTCCGTCGATCTTCACTTCGAAGAAATCTATCCCAGTGGTTTCGTCGCTTCCGGTCCAATTGACGGTAACTTCATCCACATCGAAAAGTTCACCATCTTCAGGATAATTGATGTTAACATCGGGCGGGGTCGCGTCTACAGTAAAATTTACCATATCGGTATTGTTGTTACTGGCATTGTCCCATGCACGTACTTCGACGGTATGATCTCCATCTTCTAGGTCGACAAAAGTGTGATCCGTGTCAGTACCAACATCAGTCCAATTTCCTTCGTCTAATCTTACTTCATAATAGTCTATTCCGCTGATATCGTCGCTTCCGGTCCAATTCACGGTAACTTCCGCTTCCGATAGTATCTCGCCTTCATCCGGCCCCGTGATATCGATATCGGGCGGAGTCATGTCCACCGTAAAGTTCACGTCCTCTATGTTATCGTTGCCTGCGTTATCCCATGCACGGACTTCGACGTTATGCTCCTGCTCATTTAGATCTAAAAAAGTGTGGTTCGTGTAAGTACCTTTATCGATCCAATCGCCTCGGTTCAGTCTTATTTCATAGTAATCTATCCCTGTAGTTTCATCACTTCCAGTCCATTCTACGGTAACCTCATCCACATCGAAAGCCGCGCTCTCTTCAGGTGCCGTGATATCCAGCTCGGGTTGTGTAGTATCCACCGTAAACCCGACTATATCGGTGTTGGAGTTGTCTGCGTTATCCCATGCACGAACTTCGGCTGTATGATCTCCATCTTCAAGATCTGAAAAAGTGTGGTTCGTGTAAGTACCTTTATCGATCCAATCGTGTTCGTTCAGTCTTATTTCATAGTGATCTATTCCCGTTGTATCGTCGCTAGCTGTCCACTCCACTGTCACTTCATCCTCATCGAATATCTCTCCTTCTTCCGGTGCAGTTATATCCACATCGGGAGGCGTTGTATCAACGGTGAAGTTGACGCTGTCTATCACTTCGTTGTCATCAGTTTCGTTCACTGCCTTTACATCTACCATATGCTCTCCGTCATCCAAAGCTTCGAAAGTGTGAGATGTTTCGGTATCTGTCTCCTGCCATCCTTCCTCGTTTATCCTGGTCTCGTGATAATCCGCATCTTCCGAAATCCATTCCAACAGAACATCGCTCTCGTTCAATATCTCTTCTTCTTCGGGCGACGTGATATCTATAGTCAAAGCACAGATATCTTCTTCTCTCGTTGATTCTCTTTTTTGCCTCATCTCGTACTCTTCTCCCATGGTCGACGGGGCGACGATGTTGAAGATAAAAAGTACAAGTACAGATATAAGGCAAAAAGTTACCACAAATTTTAGTTTTCTTCTTTTCATGTTTTCCCTTCTTGATATCGATGGGGATATTAACACTGGGGTCTAGGGGGATACCCCATTCATTTAAGCCCTATTTTGATATTTATACTTTTGTATTAGATTTCAGATTGACTTTTTCACAACTCTATAAATATCCGATGATGATCATCGGCGGTAAATTCCAGGACAGCGGCTGCGCAGCAATTCAGCAGTGCCTCTAAAGAACAGGAACGGTTCTATGTCAGACTCTCTTTCCCACCGTTCTCGACAGTCGCACTCAAGGATATCCTTAAACGGTTTATGGTTTTGAGTTTGATTATAATCTTGGATTATTTTCTTGAGATCGTCGTCACACTCACCACAGTTGTGAGCTCCTCTCTTCGAACCCACACCGGCTTCCGAGATGAAAACCGCATTATCCGATGCCTCCGCTTGAGATAGAACTTCGATTATGGACCAAAGCCAAGGTGGACGGTAAAGGTTTTTTTTCCATAACTTTTCTACCAAAGTTCCTCTCTGTACGTTGACTGGGTTGATAGAGACGATATCCGTAAGGTCCTTTACTTTTCTTATCGATTCTACGACATCGTTGACAGCTTCTTTCTCGAGAAGAAAAGGCGGTTTCAGTAAAAGATAGGTTCGTATGGAGGCATGCTCAGAGATCTGTTTGACTTTCTTCTTATAATCTTTGAACCTGAAGCCCTTGTTTATACAGTTCTTCAAAACAAAATCGTTCGCAGATTCCAAGCCTATAGCGACTTCTAAAGTATCGACCTTTTTGGAATAGATCTTGATCTTTTTTGCGTCGATGAACTCGGGCCGGCTCTCTACCACTATCTTTTTTGCATCGAAAGCTTCAAGTATTTGCAACGCGAGCTTTTCGTTGATCTCGTGCTCGTCCAAAAAACTTCCAGACGTATAGATCTTCACTATCTCTTGAGCCTCGTATTCGCTCAAAGCCCGATTCAACTGTTCTTTCAGAGCGTCTTCATCCATCTGGGGATTCGTATCTGTGTAATAACCGCACATGGAGCAGCCTGATGAATAGGACCATGAACAGCCTCTCGTACGGAAGATGATGGAAAAGGCATCGAGCGTCTTTTCCTCGAAGAATTCTCTCTCGTTCCAACAGGTTATCAGACCCTTATTCTCGCTCCTCGAGGTCCTCTCGTGTATGCTTTCGATCTCTTCTTTCAGTTTATTTTGATCCATCTTCAAATTGCTCAAATCCGGCGGCATATTAAACTTTTCTTATCCACGGGTTTCTACGGGATTGTACAGCCCGTTCCGTGTTTTACTCTCATCTGATCGCTCTATTGTGTTATCTGCGAATTATTTCGTTTCATATTTTATCACCTTTTTTGGTCATTTCGAAAAAGTTACCTAAAATATATGAACGAAGTCTTTTCCAGAATATCTTCTCAGGCGTTTTAAGAT
>PWHU01000124.1 GCA_003555395.1 Thermoplasmata archaeon | reverse complement strand
GTAAAGACAGATATCTATATCCGATCTTTCACTGGTTTCACCCGAGGCGTGGGAACCGTAGAGATAGATGAATCTCAACTTATCATGATTTGGGCAGCTGCGGAGTCTGCTCAATATCTTCTCTTCGTCGATATCTTCTTTTTCTTTCTCCATGATGTTATAGTATCGCTCTAATCTCTTTAAATATTTTCGGACGTTTAGGGTGATGTCGTTTAGGATACGACTTTAGTTTCACGGGTAAAATTTGAAATAAATTGGTCTACTACTATGCTCAATGATGACATGCCTTCGCAAGAACTGAACATCAGGAAATTCAAAGAATCCGACTACCCGGAGATAGTGAGATTGGAGAATAAAGTCTTTCCGGAAGCAGAAACAAGTGAAGAATCGCTGAGATTCCGGGATAAAAACCGATCAGAAAAATGTGAACATCAAAGGTTTGTGGCGGAATTAGACGGTGAGATCATCGGACACGGACTCTATTCACAATGGGAAAGGAGTTATCAAGAAGGTAAATTCTACATCTATGAAGTTATACATCAGGACCATCAAGGTAAGGGCTTTGGGAAGAGATTCTATCATTATCTGTTGAAAGAATTGCAGGGATACGATCCAAGAAAACTTGAATGTAAGACAAAAGAAGGGAAAGAAAGAGCGATCAAGTTCATAGAAGACAGAGATTTTGAAGAAACGATTAAGAGATGGCCGTTGGAGCTAAATGTAGAAGATTTTGACTTTGAAGAGTATAATAAATTGAAAGAAAAATTGGAAGAGGAAGAGATCGAATTGACTTCTCTAGGAGAAATAGGGATCGATGAAAAAATATGTAGGAAGGTGTATGAACTCTACGAGGAAGTGTGGGAAGACGTTCCCATGCCTGATGAACATACCGGGATGGAATTCAATCGGTGGATGGAGTTTTTTGACTCCCCTGACTTTTTTCCAGAGGGGTATATATTAGCGGTGAAAGATGATGAATTTATCGGTTTGAGTACGAACTGGAGGAAGGAAAAACAGGATACGGTTTATACTGGTTTGACAGGAGTTAAGCGAGAATACAGGGGCATAGGTCTCGCGAAGGCTATGAAAGTGAAGGGGATTGAAGTAGCGTCAGAAAAAGGCATCTCAAAGGTGACAACGGAAAATGAAAGCGAGAACGAGGCTATGCTCCACATCAACCAGAAGTTGGGATTCGAGAAGAAGCCCGCATGGATAAGCTACGAGAAAGTGTTGTAGAGATGAGGAGATAGTGTAAGACAAATCGGGGTCAATACTCTTTGATATCTATATCAGAAATTCTTTTGAAGTCCTCTGCATTTCTTGTGAGTAAAGCTTCTTCTCCCACCATCGCCGTGGCTCCGATTATACAATCGAAAGATCCTATTCTATTTCCTTTCCTGACCAGTTCGCCATGAATGTTACCTGCCTTCTTCATGATCCTTTTGTCGGCGGGAACAATCCTTTTTCGTCCATTCCTTCGTATCTTCTACCTTTTTCCTCAGTTCATCATCCTCCCATATGCCAGCTATATCCATAAGAGATTTTTCTTTCGCTATCTTCTTGATAACATCTGAGAAACTCTCATCTTCACCTTTCTCTTTCTTCAATAGTTCATAGGCTTCTTCATCTACCGAGAGCGTTTTCGTGCTCATCAATGCACACTGTGTATTGTATAATAAAAGTCCTGCGATCTATGATACATGTTTTATCCAACGTTTTTAAGGTAAAATTTGAAATATATTGGTCTAGTACGATCATGACATGTCCTCCAAAGAACTGAAGATCAGGAAATTCAAAGGATCCGACTACCCGGAGATAGTGAGATTGTCAAATACCGTCTTCCCTGAAATAAAAAGAACAGAGGAATTTTTCAGGAATTATGATGATAACAAGGCGGAAAAGTGCGAGCATCAGAGGTATATCGCCGAGATAGATGATGTGGTGATAGGATACGGCCATTATACACAATTGGAATAGAACTACGCACCTGGGAAGTTTTTCATCTATGGATGCATCGATCCCGATCTTCAAGGGCAGGGCTACGGGTCAGATTTTTACCGATACCTGATGGACGAGTTGGAAGAGAAAGATTCAAAAAAGCTTGCGGTCCATACAAGAGAGGATAAAGAGAGAAGTATTCGATTCCTCGAAGATAGAGGCTTTAAAGAGACACAGAGAGAATGTGAATTAGTTCTGAATGTAGATGATTTTGACTTTGAAGAGTTCAGTGGTTTGGAGGAAAGATTGGATGAAGATCATGGTATAGAACTAAGATCTTTAGACGAGATAAGATTAGATGAAGAAGATAAGAGGAAATTACACGAGTTATACAATGAGGTATACAAAGACGTCCCTATCTCAGGGGAATATACAGGAAAAGATTATGATCGAGTCGTCAAATCTCTTGAAAGTCCTAAATTATTTCCAGAGGCTTACATAGTAGCTGTGAAAGATGATAGGTTCATCGGTTTGAGCAGTAAAGAGGAAATAGATGGAGAGAACGCCTTGTTCACTCAACTCACCGGAGTCAGAGAAAATCACAGAGGGAAAGGGATAGCGACCGCGATGAAAGTGAAAGCGATAGAGATAGCATCAGAGAAAGGGATCCAAAAGATGAAGACTTCGACCGAAACCGGCAACGAAGCGATGCTTCATATCGCTCAGAAGTTGGGGTACGAGAAAAAGCTAGCTTGGATAAGTTACGAAAAAGTGCTGGAGAGATGAGAATGTTGGTTTAGCGATAAACTTATTTAGTTTAATACTACTATTACTACTATGAAGTGCCCGCACTGTGACTACGGATGGGAGCCCAGAAAAGAAAAACCCAAGGCCTGCCCTCGATGCAAGAGAAGACTAGATTACCCCATAAACATAAAATCTGATAAACTATCGAAAGCGGAGGAGATCGAACGAGGCTTCCAAAGGGACTTGTACGTGATGTCGATACTGACTGAGAAGTTGGAAGAAAAAGGTATAACTCCAGTGGTGATCGGTGGAGCCGCCGTTGAATTCTACACTAGGGACTGGTACTCCACCGGCGATATCGACCTGGCGATCGATAAAAGTAAAAGAGACGAGTTCCACGAAGTCATGAAAGAGTTCGATTTCGAGAAAGAGGGCAGGATGTGGACAAGGGAGGACCTGAATCTATATGTTGAGATACCTGGAGATATAAACGACATAGATGAAGAAAGGCTCACCGAGGTTGAGACGGAGGCGGGACGGGCTTACGTGATCGGTCTAGAAGACATAATATTCGATAGGATACAAGCCGCTGAACACTGGGAAAGCAAAAGTGACAGAGAGCAGGCAGTAAGGATTGGGGCTTCGTTCTACGATGAGATAGACTGGGATCACGTCCGAAAAAGATGTGAAGAGGAACTTTCAGAGGAGATGTTAGATAAAGTTCTAAAGGAGGTCGAGAATGAGAAAGATAAAGCTTGAAGACTGGAAAAAGAAATCCTCGTCCATCCCAAAAGAGAAAAAGATCAAAGGGCGGCCTACACCAAAATGGAAGTTGAGGGATTCCATCAGATACATAAAGCGGAGGGATGAGTACCTGAGAGAAGAAGGGATACTGGTGAAGAAGGGAGATCGGAAGTGGAAGTTGAATGTGTTTGCTTCCCAGTAAATCCCGTTCACACTTTCTTCTCGGCCAATATCCAAAGATGGTGTTCTTCCTCTGTCTCCTCATAGTTCCTCAATATCTCGAAACCAGCTTTTCTTACCAGTTCCTTATTCTTCGGGATAGAGAAACGACTCCACACCATCTCTGATCCTACAAAGCCGGACTCTATTCTATCATTATCTTATGTACCCATGGTGATCAATTTGATCCACTCTTTCAAAAATGGGTCTACGATCTCCTCTTCGAAAATTATCCCTTTGCGTTCTAAGCTTTTTAAACTCCTCTGAACATGTGAAGCACTCTTTAGTTCGTGTTCTTCTATCGTTTCATGCGAGTAGAGATTTTTATCCTCGGCAAGGGCTTTCAACGTTCTTCTTTGGACCGCACTTCTGATGCTTTCCCAGATCTCTTCGATATAGATATCGTTCTCGATCATCACCTGAAGGATCTCTTGAACCGAGACCTCTTCATCATCAGATCGTTTTCTGTTCCAGATCTCAAAACAGAGCTGTTTGGTC
>PWHU01000045.1 GCA_003555395.1 Thermoplasmata archaeon | reverse complement strand
TCTTTCTGGGTCCTGTTTCCTTCCTCAAGTATTTTGATGATCCACTTGATCTCCCGATCTTCAAGTTTCTTCATTATAGATGATGTTTTATCTTTAATAAATGATTTCGGGATACTACACTCATAGATTCGACGAAACTTACAAATCATATTTTCTACTAGGTACATGCAAATATGCTTAGATGTGTATCGTGCGGAAAAAATTACGAGGTCAAAACGAATAGACAGATATGCGGCTGTGGAGAGCCTCTTGAGCTTGATTTTTTTTCCGGAAAAGTAAAATCTGGTAAAACGGCATGGGAAAGATACCGCGACTTTTTTCCTTTTGAAATCTCAAAAAAATTGTCCCTCTCTGAAGGAGATACATCTCTTATAAAAGCCAATAAACTCTCCAAGAAGTACGATGTTGAGCTTCATCTTAAGAACGAAACCGTCAATCCGACCGGGAGTTTCAAGGATAGGGGTACGGTTCTGAGTTTGCAGAGAGCCGTAGAACTCAGGGTTAAAAGAATAGGTACGGTTTCAACGGGTAATATGGGGGCAAGCGTAGCGGCGTACGGTAAAAGAGCGGGATTGGAGCCTGTTATCTTGGTCAGTGATGACATCTCATGCGAAAAATTGGGTGGCATAGCGGCCTATGAACCCACATTGGTGAAAGTCTCCGGTGACTACGGAGATCTTTTTTACGAAAGTTTAGATATCCATGGAGATTATACCAATATTTACTTCTCAAATTCGAATTCACCTTACAGGATAGAAGGATACAAGACTTTGGGCTTCGAACTCGTCGAAGAGTCTGTGCCGGACTTTGTGATGATCCCGACCAGTTCTGGCGGTCTCCTTAGAGGTGTGATGAAAGGCTTCATGGAGCTGGAATCGAGTGGTTTTATAGACGATATACCGGTTATAGTGTGCGTCCAGGCGAAGGGATGTTCACCCATAGACAGGGCTTTCGAACGCTGTCAGACAAGTATAAGGGGATGGAAAGAACCATGTACATTAGCAAGAGCTATAGCTAATCCATATCCTCCAGGCGGAAACCGGATCTTGAGATTGTTGGATGAATTTGACGGACTCTCAACCGCAGTTTCAGATGAGGAGATCGTATCCGCACAAAGAGATATCGCATCCGAAGGTGTCCTCTGCCAGCCCGCTTCAGCAGTTGGCGTAGCCGCTGTGAAGAAACTTAGAGAGAACGGCATCATAGAAAAGGGGGCCGAAATAGTCTCAGTGATCACAGGCTCCGGCTTGAAGCACGATCACTCTGATTTTATTCAAAGTGAAATTTATAACATCGGATTGCTGGAACTGAAAGAATTGTTCGAACGTGAATTTGATAGATGAATCCCGGGCAAACTTTTTAAAAAAGCATCTTAAATGAAACAGCGATACGATGTCCGAAGAAGAGCAAGGCGATGAGAGCAGCGAGGAAGAATCTAACGAGAAGGATTTGAGAGAAAAGATCAGAGAGCGCATGGAAGAGAGAAAGGAAGAGATGGCAAAAAGAGGTGTTCGTAGTAGGTCCGAAGAACGTCCTAGGCAGAATCCTATGGGTCAGATGATGCAGCAGATGATGCCTAGAAGAGGTAAGTCAAGACCTCGGGCCGGAGAAGAACAAAAAGAGTTGGTGGAAGAGATAAAAAGATTGAGGGAGGATATGAACGATATAAAGGATGAACTGAGAGAGATCAATGAGAAGCTGTAAAGGATACGAACTTATCCCAGCCGACGAAATCTTTTTAACAAACTAAAATAATTTCCATCCCGATATCCGAGATTTAGAATCGATTTAAGATATAGTAGGAGTGGAAAAAAGGAGTGATATGATGGCAATAGAATTGAAAAGCACGGCGTTCTCTCATGGTGAGAAGATACCTAGAAAGTACGGTTACACTGAGAAAAATGTGAATCCGCCGCTGGAGATCAACGGCGTCCCGGATGAGGCAGAATCTTTGGTCTTGATAATGGACGATCCCGACGCCATGGAGCCAGCGGGAAAAGTCTGGGATCACTGGGTCCTCTGGAACATAGAGCCCAACACGAGAGATATACCTGAAGGAGAAACGCCTCCAGGTGCGGTCGAAGGGAGAAACGATTACGGACAGAGAGGTTACGGAGGTCCAAACCCGCCGGACAGAGAGCATACCTACAAGTTCAAATTGTATGCGCTAGACAAAACATTGAAACTCCCGCCGTCATCTACCAAA
Organism: Thermoplasmata archaeon; assembly: GCA_003555395.1. Classification (GTDB taxonomy): domain Archaea; phylum Thermoplasmatota; class Thermoplasmata; order Halarchaeoplasmatales; family Halarchaeoplasmataceae; genus Natronoplasma. The sequence goes on along the minus strand of PWHU01000045.1, from coordinate 1,941 downwards.
GCTGACGTGAGGGAATCGATCAAAGGCCACGTACTCGACAAGACGCTGCTTGAAGGGACTTACGCCCCCTGAGACGTGATAAAAAATCTTCTCTTTTTCTTTTTTATCTTTTAGAACACTGTTCAACGAAGTTTTTTACCGCTTTTTTATAGCTTCCGTCCTCGATTTCCTTTTCCCTCACCGCCAAAGTGGTTACCGGTTCTTTACCGCTGATATTTTTTAAGCATTGAAACGTACTTTCATAGCCGGACCCGCCAAGGGTGCAGAAGAAAGCTATCTTATCTATTTTATCCTTCCTCTTTGAAAGGTAAGTGCTGACCGCCGGAGCGGGTTTACCAGCCCAAACAGGAGTCCCTATCACGACCAATTCATACTTTGAAAGGTCTTCTTCCTTTTTACCGAGGTCGATATCGGTAAGGTGTTCTCTCCATGCATCCCATCCCCCTTTAAGATATCCTGATATTCCAGATCTATCTTTTTTATCGATAATCCGTCTAGATCCATAATCAAGTTTAGAAGCCATCAATTCGCCTACTTTTTTGGTGTTGCCCGTTCTAGAGTAATAGACTACTAATCCTTCGGAGACCATATTGTTCGAAAATGGCTTTATTCTTTTTATCTTTTTCTTTTTTTAAACTTTTAAAAATTTTAAGATATATAAAAACTTTAATTTCTCCCCGTGTGTATGCTCTTGTAATGATATGAAGGGAAAGAACAGAGCGGGAAAGGCGGTTGCGGTGGGAAGTATAATCCTCAATGTCTTCATCTTCGCTATCAAGGGTTTTATCGCCCTTCAGATAGGAAGTCTAGCGCTGCTGTCAGATGCTGTACATTCCATCTCGGACAGCGCGAGCTCCGTGGCCGTATATGTCGGACTAGTGATCGGTGAAAAACCTCCTGACGAAGGGCATCCCTTCGGTCATGGAAGGGCCGATCAAGTTGCGGTTTTAGCCGTTGGTATAATCCTCCTCTTTGCCGCTATCTCTTTTTTCACGGACGGTATCGAATCTTTACTGATAGGACCAGATAGATTGGTAATGGCACGTCATCTTTACATCTATATCTTCCTCACCGCAGTGGCGAAAGAGATAATGGGCGAGATGAGTTATTTTATAGGAAAAAAAAGCGGTTCTGAATCGTTGAAAGCTGACGCATGGCACCATAGGGCCGACGCTTTTACAACTATGCTGGTGATAGGAGCCATATATGCTTCGGAGATAGGTCTAGTGATTTTTGATCCACTAGTAGGTATTGGGATAGCGTTGATCTTGGGTTATTTCGGTTTCTCCTACATAAAAAAGTCCACTTACCGTCTGTTGGGTAGCCAACCGTCGCAGGAGGTTATAGAAGAGATAAAAAATATAGCCAGCGAAGTCGACGGCGTAAAGAGTGTTCACAGCATAAAGGTGCACGACTACGGAGATAAAAAGGCAATATCACTTCACATGAAAGCCAAAGATAGTACCATGCGGTCTGCACACGATAAGTCTCATCGGTTGAAGAAAAAGTTGGAGGAAAGGTACGGAGCTACCGCGGAGGTACATTTCGATCCGAAAAACATACCGGAAAAACAGATAGCAGATATAATCCAAAAAGAGACCGATCTATGGAGCGAGATCGAAGAAGTTCACAAGATAAAAACCACCGAAGATGAAAACGAGATTCTAGTATCTATGCATCTCTTATTACCTAAAGATATTTCAGTCGAAAAAGCACACAGTATAGCTACAGATTTTGAAAAGAATCTGGAAAAGAAGATAAGTGATGAATTGAAAGATCATGTCGAGATACAAGTGCATATGGAACCTGATGGTGAGAGTGTGACTTCCTCCCCACTCTAGAAGAATGGGGCTTCCGGTCGATCTACCGGAATTCTGCCAGCAGAATTCCGTCGAGCATGGGAACAATGTTCCCATTTTCGTGGAATCTCTGATTCCAAGA
>PWHU01000184.1 GCA_003555395.1 Thermoplasmata archaeon | reverse complement strand
TTACCCCATAATTCTCTAATCCTGTAGCATATTTTAAATCGCCATTAGACTCATCATAATAACTTATTAGAATATGATGTTCACTATTTAATTGGATGGAGTTATAAAGTCCTATATCACCTGAGGAATCAACAATACCCGTTTGCCATCCACCAGAGGATAAATATGCATATCTTAAATTGTTATTAGTTTGCTCATAATATGAAATATAAGGAACATTCCCAAAATGAATATTCAAAGAATTATAATCAATTACATCCCTGCTATCATCCACTGCCTCTGTAGACCAGGAACCCGAAGTTTTGTCAGCATATTTTAAGTTATTATTACTAGCATCAAGGTAACTAATATGAGGGTCTCCATTAGTGTCTATTTCGAGATCATTCGGATAACCAATTAAGTCGGCACTGCTGTCAACAAGAGTAGAGTGCCAGTTTCCATCAGCATCGAGATATGCATATTTTAGATTTTGATTTACACTTGTATAGGAATACCTCATTAAATCGTTATCAGGATCAAAATCAATAGAGGGGTATCCCCAACAATCACCCGAAATTGCTGTTGCGGTATACCACGTTCCTTCTTTTTTCCACGCATAAAGAAGATCATCATTATTCCAGTTATAGTATCCAATATACGGGATTCCCTGAGCATTAAATGTGATGGATGTGTCATAACCAACATCTCCAGTGTCTACTATATCTATATTCCAATCACTACCGTCATACCACGTCACCTCTAAATCCCCATTTTCATATAAGTAACTTATATATGGGTTGTCGTTCTCATCTAATGCCAAAGATATACTCGATCCCCCATTATAAAGGGTAGTTGGAAAGCTCTCTGTATTCCAAGATGCTCCATCCCAATACGCATACTTCAGCTTATCACCATCATTATCGTAATACGCAATGTGAGGATTTCCATTACCATCTAACTCCATCGAGGTATACGAGCCTACATCTGTATCATCATCAATTATCTCATGCTCCCATTTATCTTCATTAGCTAACTCCTCTTCATCCGTCGCCTCGCCTCCGACCGCTACCAGTATCCCGCTGAGAAGCAGCGAAAGGGTGACGGCGGCTACGAATAGCTTCTTTTTCATATCATATCCGTCTTCTCTATTGCTACAGTATCACAGCGACTCTATAAATATATTAGGGATGTCTGAACCTGTCAAAACTTTAGTGATATAAAACATATTTTAGCAAACAGGGTATATTCCCCCAATATATTATTTATCATTGTATTATCAATTTAAAAAGCCAAAAATCACTAAAAACTTTACAAACTCGGATATCTGCAATTTTAGATAAAATTTATCAAGTTCCTTTTACTCTTGACACATATCGCAGTACCACTAATTATGTTCTTTGAGATACCAGAGTTTCTGTCCACAAGTTGGATAGATTTCCCTTTATTCTCTTCTATTCTACCCATCCGCAAACTCGTACATCTCGTCGCCCCATTTCCTCCTAAACAGCTGCTTTAACATCCTTTTAGAATCATCCTTCCATCTCTCAACTTTCTCCCCTGAATCCGAATCGGAAGTCCATTCCATCATGTCTCTTTTGTATAGATATGCGGCTCTCGTCGCCTCAACATCTCGCAGTATCTCGAAATCTATCGGGAGCTCCTGCGATGGATTCGGCAGCTCATCTGCCTTTCCCTGCTCTGCAAACTTGTGCCTGATCCACCTGTAAGCTCTTTCCCTGACGTCTCTTATCTGCTCCACTTCGCCTCCGTAGTGATCCCCGAGAGCCAGCCGGTGCTCAACGTCTTCATCTTCACAGTATGTTTCCGTCATGTTTGATCACCCGAAGGTAGAACTCTGATATACCCTTCTCTGACCTTCTTGTCCTCACCATACTCGGCCAAGATCTTCACCTTGTAAGTGTCCGGCTCGGGCAGCTGGTCTGTCCTCCAATTCACGTAATACTTTCCTGTTGCGGATCTTGAGAACGCTTCTTCGTGGACCTTCTCACCGTCTCGGAAGACTTTGAACGTCACCGTGTCCATGTCTTCCACTTCCGTTACATCGCTGAAGGGCGTGTTTATGAAGGTCTCCAGCTCTACCAGCTTCGTATCTTTATACTCCACATCATCCAATTTCATCATATCATTTCACTTCCTTTTCCATCTTTATCCTGTCCATTATCCTCTCTCTAAGCTCTATCTTATCTTCTACATCAGCTTCGGCTACTATCCTATCGACCATCTTTTCTTCCAGCTCTAACCTTTCTCGCACCGATACATCCCCGACTACCTTATCACGGATGTTCAGGGCCAATTCAATAGCACCCACGAGGCGGACGAAATCATCTACGGACAGATCCTCTTTCCACTCCATGAGCAGCTCATAGACTTCTTCCTCGTCGAGAAGAAGGCTATCTGCGAATAATATCACCAGCTCGTGTGTTCCTGTATCTCCGAGTTCGAGGTCTTGCCTCAAGGTCGCCACGAGTGAGAAGATATCGTCTTCTCCGAACTCGACATTTTGTTCTACCTCAGCGCCTATGCTGTATTCGGGATTCTCTTCTGTCAGCTCTAACTGATCAAGATAGGCCTTTGCCAGCCGGCTAACTGTGTTATCTGCCAAGTCAAGCTCTTCAAGGAGGGAAGCTACAAGGTTCATCTCCACTTGTACTTCCAGATCCAAGTGTTCCTGCACCATTGCGCTTATACTGTATTCGGGATACAATTCCGTCAGCTCTAACGAATCCGAGTATCCTTTCAAGAGTTTAGCGAACGGATCATCGTCTATCTCCAGCTCGTCCATCAACTTCATCGTCAGCTTTCCTTTCAACTCTTCACCGATATCCATTTCTTGGACCAAGGTTGCAGCCGCTCTCCAGCTGTCTACTTCCGATAGGTCCACCTGTTCGATCACTGCCTCTGTCAGCTGGTACCTGTCCTCTTCATTTATCTGGAAGTTTTCGATCACCCGGAAAAATTCCCCGTAATTTTCCCCAAAATCCAGCTGCTCGACCACGTCAGCTAACTCGCTGTATGCTTCACCTTCGCTGAACTGCAGGTGTTCGATCATACGTGAAAATTCCTTGTAACTCTCGTCCATTTCCAGCTTCTCGACCATGTCTGCTAACAGCTTAAGGATAGAAATTTCATCGAAGTTCACCTGTTCTATCAAGGTGACGACTTCACTCCAGCCCTCTGCTTCCGTGAGGTCCATCTGCTGGATCATGTTCGTTACCAGCTGGTACCTGTCCTCTTCGTTTATCTGTAAGTTTTCGACCATACGGAAAAATTCCTTGTAGTCATCTCCCATGTCCAGCTGGTCAAAATGCTCTGATAACAGCTCAAGGGTGGGAATTTGGTCGAGTTGGAGGTGATTGATTATGCTAACAGCTTCTATCCAGCTTTCGGCTTCGGAAAAATCTATTCCTTCTGCCGATACTTTTAGCAGATCTGCAGTAAACCCTTCTCCGAGAACAATATTTTCCGGGAGATAATCGGATATCTTCTCCACATCTGCTTCTGTCAGCATGAGGTTATCAACTGACGTCTCAAATAGGCCATAACCGGATTTCTCGTCAAAAGCTAAGCTATCCTGAACATCCCAAAACGTCTGAGTCTCTCCCCAGTCGAGGGGGTGTGTTGCTGGATGCTTTAACCCGGTAGCCATTCTTCATACCTATCCTTCTTCTTCGAGAGAGTTCATGTAGTGCCTGGCCAACCTCGTAGCCTGCCTGTTCCTGTCGTCGTTCTTCATCTCGTGAGCCATCTTCAATAGATCTCGTAGGGCGTAGTTCGAATTCACCAGCCGCTTGATCACTTTTGCCTTTCTCTCGAACTTCTCCTCCTGCGCTGCGTTGTTGTTGTAGTTAACGAGCAGCTTGCAGTAGGAGAGGGAAAAATCCCTGTACCAGTCGGTCATTTTCTTGTCCTTGACCGTGTCGATGATCATGTTCGTAGCCCGGAACACCCTTTTCATGTCGTTCTCACCTACGGCTACCGAGTTTCCTTCGCCCATGCAAAGGAGCGTCTCTATCATGTGATCTACTGAATTCTTGACCTTCTCAAAGGACTTCATCGAGTGGTACTTCTGTATCTCTTTCTTGTAGTTCATCAACTCTTCCAGCTTCTCTTTCGTTGCTTCAAAACTCATATAATTTCCTCCAAATTTTCTATCTGAACTTCTTTAGCATCGTTCACTCTTAACTTCAATT
>PWHU01000193.1 GCA_003555395.1 Thermoplasmata archaeon | reverse complement strand
TTATACGTCGTGGGTTCAAGAGCAAATTTTTCAGCTATGCTCTTAGCCGTGGGGCTTAACTGTTCATAGTTGTTATTCAGTCTAGCAAGTGCTCCGACCATGTAAGATTCTCTATTATTTTTAGTGTACATTGCGGTGGACTGGGGTACAATATATTCATTGGTAACATCGAGGTAATCTGCTACGGGAGTTTTTCCGATGTCGGAAGAACATATATCTCCGCCGTACAGAGCATATTCGTCTTCATGGGTCAAAGAGATGTATTCCGTTTCTCTTCTAAAGTCGGGTATCTTCGGAGCCAACTTTTCTAATAGTTCAGCAACTGCGGTAAGATCATCAAAAGAATCGTGCAGCTTCTCTTTCATCTCTTCCAATTCCTTTTCGCTTGGTATCTTTGAAAAGCCGACTGGTATCAGTCTCTGAGGATGTGTGGTTCGTCCTGTGACCAGATCGGACATCGTATTGGCCAATTTGTGAATTCGGATGACTGTCTTTACCTCCTCAGTATGTGTTTCAGTCAACGGCACCACGGATTTCGAATCCAAAAGATCGGGCAGAGCTAAATAGCCAACGTGCAAAACATGGCTCTGCATGTTCTCCGCATGGAGTGCCAATTTTCTCAACTTCTTGTCCTGCTCTGAAACTTCTATATCCATGGCGTCTTCGGTAGCCTTCAAAGATGTTAGGGTATGACCTATCGAACAGATACCGCATATCCTCGAAGTGATATGATGGAGTTCTTTCCAATCTCTCCCTACCACCAAAGATTCGAAAAAGCGAGGGGCTTCAACGACCTGCCACTCACACTTCTCTATCTCTCCATTCTTGGCGTTAACTTCTATATTTCCATGACCTTCAACACGGGTCAGGTACTCAACGTTTATATCTACATCATCACTCATCTTTTCTTACCTCCTTTTGCCATGCAAAGTAAAGATCAAATTTATTCATTACCTCTTCTGCGGTCAGGCCGTACTCTTCCAAAACCTCCTCGTGGGCGTCTTCGTTCGGGTTGTCTATCATACCTCTGCAGCCCCAGCATATCGTACCTTCGTTAACACAGCAGGAATCGCAGCCGGCTCTCGTTACGGGGCCCACACAGAACTCGTCTCTCTCAAAGGCACAAACGTTCTCGTTAAGCTTACATTCCACGCATACGGGATGATCTGGTATGTGGGGCTCACGACCCATGACAAGAGATTGTACCACATGTAGGAATTCGTCTCTGTCGATGGGACAGCCGTGGACTTCATAATCCACGTCAACTACGGCCTTAGCGGGTTTAGCTTTCTCCCACGCCTCGTAGTGGTCTCTTTCGTCTCCGTAAACCCTGTCCTGTACCTTTTCAAAATCCTGTACATTTCTTATGGAGTTTATTCCACCTATAGTGGCGCAGGCTCCGATAGCTACAAGGACGTCCGCATTTTCCCTTATCTCTTTCAACCTTTCTTCGTTATGCGTATCGGTTATAGAACCTTCTATGAAAGCTACATCGTAGTCGTCACTGTGTTCCGTCATGACCTCTCTAAAACTCACGACCTCGACTATGTTCAATAGATCCAAGATCTTCTCTTCTAGATTTGCAATCTGCAGCTGGTCGCCTTCGCATCCAGCAAAATCGAAGAACGCAACTTTAGGTTTCTCTTCAGGTTTCATCATAACGCCTCCTCAAAATCATTTACGATGTCATAGTTGAATACGGGTCCGTCCTGGCAGACGTAGAACTCTCCATCTTTTCCGTTTATCTGGCAGTGACCGCATTTGCCCACGCCGCACTTCATCCTCCTCTCTAAAGAGAGATAAATCCTCTCGTCAGGTACTTCTTTCTGCTTCAACTCCTGTAACACGAACCTGTACATTATAGGAGGGCCACAAACGACCGTGTAGCTGTTCTCCAAGTCGATATCGATGCCAGGGATCAAGGTTGTGATCACGCCTACGTTTCCTTCCCAACAGACATCGTCAGGACACTCGTCCACGGTCTCTCTATAATCTATATTGTCCATTCCTCTCCACTCTTCGACTTCGTCTTCATATAAGAGTTCACAGGGCTTCCTACACCCATACAGAATCTTGATATCTTCGAATTCCTCTCTTCTGTCCAATGTGTAGTTGATCAGTGAGCGCAGAGGCGCTATGCCTAGACCACCGGCGATGAAGATCACGTCGTGTCCTTTCAATTCCTCAACGGGGAAACCTTCACCGTAGGGTCCTCTTATGCCTATCTGGTCTCCTTCCTCAAGAGTATGTATCACATTGGTAACGTTGCCCACTTTCCTTATACATAACTCGAAACTGTTTCCTTCTTTAGTGGGTGACGAGCTTATCGATATGGGAGCTTCACCGACACCGGGCACTGAAACTTCTACGAACTGCCCGGGTTCGTGATTCAAAGGCTCTCCACTGTCAAGTTCTATCTCGAACAGTTTTTCCCTTTCAGCCATCTTCTCTACATTCAATATCGTTGCATTTTCGGGAAGATAAGGCGATTTTTCTTTATTCATCTTTATCCCTCCATAATTTGTTGAAAATGTCAGTTGGATCCGCTATATCCGGAACGCACTGAGACGAACATCTTCCGCAGCCGACGCAGGCGATGTCTCCAAAACGATTGTAAAGGTATCTTCCCTTTCTCATATATCTGTGCCTGTAACGTTCGGCTCTCTCTTCTCTGAAGTTCTCTCCTCCTGCAACTTCTGCGAAGGCCTCTAACATGCAGCCGTCCCACTGCCTCATCCTTTCACCTTCTTCTAGAGAGATATCGTTGAAATCTTGTACGTCGAAACAGTAACAGGTGGGACAGACTATATTACAAGTTCCGCAGCTGTAACAATCTTCAGCATTTTCTTCCCAAAAATCCTCGTCGCCGTACTTTTGTGCAAGCAGCCAAGGTAACTTTTCGGGTGAGAAGTCCAGTTCTTTTTCGAATTTGTTTTTGATATCTTCTTCTATGTTTTCAACTTCTTCTATCTCTTCTGGCTCTGCATCTCTTATCTTCAAAGAACCTTCGTCCAAAAGCTCTCTACCTTTTGAAGAACCTATCTCTACAGCGTATTTATCCCCAAGGTCCGTGAGCATCAGGTCGTAACCGTCGTCGATGGTGGCGTTGCCCATGCTTCCCGCAAAGGACCACTCGGAGGTCTTTTGCATGTTGACTCCGATCAGGATCGATTTACTTCTCTTCTCAGAGTAATTATAGTCTTCAGGAGAATCGGCAAAGACCTTATCCATCTGTTTTATCGCTTCGAGATCATAAGGATGGACCCCTATGATTATCCGCGGGATCACTTCGTTGACAGCTTCCATATCTATGCCTTTTTTGGTTTTGTATTCCACAAGAGTTTCCCTCTGGGGCATGAAATATTTCTTGGGCGGCAGTATAGTTACGTCGTAATCCAATTCCAGTTCTTCTGCATCTTCGAGCGTGTCGAAGACGTACTTAGAATCCTTGGATTTTACCCCTACTACCTCTCTCTCGCCTTTTTCGATTAGCCCATCAATAAAACCTTTGAGATCTTCTTTTTTTATCACTTTCATATAACTCAACTCTCTCTTTAAGACCTTCTACTACGGGGCATTTAGGACGTATTTTTAAACCTTTCGTTGTTTTTTCATCAACAATTTTATGCCCAGACCTATAACTTCGTTATATATAAAGAACTTTATTTACGTGTCGCTAAAAGTTGCGAAACAAAAATTTATTAAATAACGCCTTTATAGATAACATCGGTGAAAAAAATGAATACTTACAAAGCTAAGCTAAATAAAAAGGGTAGATTTGAATCCGAGGTGCAGATAAGAGACTTTTCTATCACCATAGACGAGCCTGAACGAGTGGGCGGAACCAACAAAGGTCCGAATCCCGTGGAGGTCCTTTTGGGATCGTTAGGTGCCTGTCTGGATTTTACTGGATCTCTGGTGGCGAAAGAGATGGGATATGATCTGGAAGATTTTCAACTGGAAGTGGAAGGAAAACTGGATCCTCGAGGGGTTAGAGGAGACGAAGACGTTCCCGCAGGTCTTCAGGAGATCCTGGTGAAAGTTACAGAGGTAGAAGGGATACCGGAAGATGATATACCGGAATTTTTGGAGACTATAGAGAAAAGATGTCCCGTCGATAATACACTGAAGGAGGGCGTAGAGGTCGATATAAGTAGGTGATCCAAGATGGATTTAAAGATAGATCCGGCAG
>PWHU01000128.1 GCA_003555395.1 Thermoplasmata archaeon | reverse complement strand
GTTCTAAGAAAATCTAGTTCCAATACTGGATTATTGCCTACTAAGATAGAAAGAGATGCTTCTTTCTTTCTAAACTGACTCTAAATGTTAAACGAAAACCATTAATAGCACGCTTCCACTAGAACTACCGTTTTTTTTAAATAGATAGAACTGTTTATTCAGATGTTCGGTGACAACGAAAATGAACGACTCGGTCGGGTGTTGATATGGAAAAAGAAAAATTACTTGAAATAGTTGATGAAAGCGGAGTAAAGTTTGTAGAGATGCAGTTCATGGACATATTGGGTGGCGTTAAGTCGGTTTCTATACCTGCCTCACACCTTGAACGGTCCATAGAGGACGGAGTTCTTTTCGACGGATCTTCGATAATGGGATATGCTACAACACACGAATCCGATCTGAGAGCCCATCCCGATCTAGATACTTTCCTCATCTTTCCATGGATCGAAGAAAAGATCAAAACGGCTCGGCTCATCTGCGATATATACAACTCGGACGGAGAAAGGTTCGATGGCGATCCGCGTTACATCCTCCAAAAGCAGATGGAAAAAGCTGAGAAGATGGGTTACGAGTTCAACGTAGGTCCGGAATACGAATTCTTCCTTTTCAAGACCGATGAAAACGATGGTCCTACCGTTATCCCTGACGACGAAGGCGGTTATTTTGATCTGATGCCGTTAGACAGGGCCGATAAAGTCCGGAAAGAAGCGAATCTATATTTCAAAGAGATGGGTTTCGAGGTCGAAGCTTCCCATCACGAAGGGGCTTCAGGACAGCATGAGATAGACCTCAGGTTCGACGATGCTCTCACCATCGCGGATCAAATAATGACTTTAAAACACGCTATCAAGACCGTAGCCAAGCTTAAAGATCTTCATGCGACTTTCATGCCGAAGCCTATAGAGGAGGTCAACGGAAGCGGGATGCACATCCATCAAAGTTTGTTGGGTGAGAACGAGAATCACTTTTATGATAAAGACGATCCGGAGGCGCTTAGCGAAACTGCCCGACATTATCTAGGTGGACTTTTAAAGTATTCTAGAGAGATGTGTGCTGTTCAAAATTCTACTGTTAACTCTTACAAGAGATTGATCCCCGGGTATGAAGCGCCGGTCTACGTTTCATGGGCTCACCTCAACAGGAGTGTCATGGCCAGGATCCCGGCCGGAAGGAAGATGGGTACGAGGATAGAAGTAAGGAATCCGGACCCGGCAGGAAATCCATACCTTCAGTTCGCTTTACTTCTTTCCGCGGGTTTGAAGGGCATAGAAAATAAGATAGATCCTCCAGAAGCAGTCGAAGGCGATCTATTTTCTATGAGTGAAGAGGAACTAGAAGAAAAGAGCGTCGAGACGCTGCCGAGGAACCTAGGTAACGCATTATCGTTGATGGAAAACAGTGATTTCATGAAGGAGGTCCTCGGTAAACATACATTTGAACATTATATCCATAATAAAAAGGAGGAATGGGACGAATACAGGAAGCAGGTAAGCGAATGGGAGATAAAAAGGTACTTACCGAACCTTTGAATATCACGTATATAAGAGGAAAAGCTGAATATGGAACCCATCTGGAACGAAAGGATGTTGAAAGTTAAGGATACGATAGTGGTTGCGGATCTTCACATAGGCTATGAACGTGAACTGGAGGAGAAAGGCATAAACATTCCAGATCAAGCTGAAGATATGATAGATTCTATAGGTAAAATGCTGAAAAGAGAGGGCGCTGAAAGGTTGATAATAAACGGCGACCTTAAACATAACATACCTAAAGGGAGCTGGCAGGAGTATCGTGACATACCTAAAGCTGTTGACCGATGGTTGAAGATAGTTGACGAGGTACATATGATACCCGGTAACCACGATGGAGGTATCCAACGATATCTTCCCTCCGATGTTTTTATACACGAGTCAAGCGGAAAAGTTTTGGAGGATATAGGATATTTTCACGGGCATGCCATCCCTTCAGATAAGGTACTTTCTACCGGTAAGGTGGTTTTGGCACATGTACATCCTACAGTTGCTCTTTTCGATTCCTTCAAGAATAAGGAAAAAAAGGAATGTTGGATCAGGCTAAAATATGAATGGAAAGGAAAATCAGGTGAAGCGGTGGTCATGCCGCATTTTAATCCTCTGCTTGGAGGAACGAGCGTGAATATCGAAGAAGATCCGTATCTAGGACCTTTTCTTACAAACGAAAAATTGATAGAAGAAAAGATTTACCTGCTGGATGGCACTTATCTTGGAGAGAGAAAAGATCTGATCCCCGATCAGGGCGTGTAGTGATACTTTTCAGCGGCTACACTGGCTTTCACGGCCAAGCAGACCCTAGTATCTATCAGCCCTAGATGTTTTGCCGCAAGACCGCCTCTTATTGAGATATCATGATCGAGTTTGAACATCTCAGCAGTATTCAATGCGTTTCCCAAGGCGGTACCCAAGTCCAATAACCTGAATATGCAGTTAGGCCCTTGGAATATATCTTCATTTTCTTCCGCCTTTGCAAGGTCGTCACAGCTGTCGAATCCGCATGCCCGGCAGTCCATGCCCAAAGGGGTATGGTCTTTCAATCCTATAAGGATCACATGGTTAGATGATTCTATATCTTCTCCTTCTTCACTGTATATCTCCTCGTTAAGCTCGTCCGATAGTTGGAACATCTCTTCAGCTAGCATCTCTATTTCAGCCTCGTCGAGTACCACTATCTCGAGGTGATCGCCGAAGGATCTTGGCGACCCACCGGCGGAGATCTTCATGAGCTCCGAGATCATCTGGTTGACTTTCATCTCTTTTTCTTCCAATTTGCCCACCGCTGGTTGATAAGAGTGGTGTGATATTAAACTTCCCATGTTTTATAGAAACTAGTTAGTAAAGCGAGTCCTCCTCCGAAAACACCGACTATCCCTGCCAGGATGCCGACTATCCCGCCTAAAGCAAGGAGTACTAAAGAAAAAATTATTGCGAATATACCCCACCTTCTCTTTTGTTCTTTCTCCTTCACCCTTAGATAGGATATAAACAATCCAAGACCGAAGACTAGATTGATGATGACATGAAACATTGAGTGAACTTCTAGTCCCTGAAGAAGAGAAAGGAAGAAGTGAGATATTCCGATCCCGATGGCTATGTAAGCCGAAAGGATCAAAAGTATAGAGTGGAGAGGCATATCTTCCAGGTCTTCGGCTGATTTAGGGGATGCCTCGACCATATCTTCGATGTCGTCCTTGAGATCATCTACTGTATCATTTAGGTCGACCATAGATGCCTATAACGTTCATGACTATAAATTCTTTATCAAAAAATATATCTAAACGGGCCTAATACCAAAATCATGAGATTGATAGTATCCTCTAAACAGGATAAGGCGAGCCAAAACATCCTGTCTAATCTACTCAAAAAAGGCTGGAACGAGGTAGCCAGCTTCAGGGGCAGCCCGGTATATAAAAGGAAGAACGGAACGGCCGACCATATAGTCACCGTAGAGAAACATCACATCTACTGTGACGATCTAGATAAGGATGTAGAAAAGTCGCTCGATGTTGAAATAGACGAGATAGTATTCATCTCTAAACATTCGTCTAAGGCAGGTGTTCACTCTTTGACAGTTCACCCTATCGGGAATTACGGTGAAGCAAAGTATGGGGGTAAAGATGGCAAGCTAGTCCCCTGCTCGCCACATAAGATGACTTCAGCTCTTCTAGAATTGATGGAGAAAGCTGAAGAGAAAGATATCCACCAGGATTACGAGGTATCTTTTGAAGCGACGCACCACGGTCCGTATCTTGAAACACCTGCTTATTACATAGAGATCGGCAGTGATGAAAGCTCGTGGACGGATGAAAAAGCCGGAGACGTCATAGCGGATACGGTGATGAGCGATAGGGTGAAACGTAAAGTTGAAAGGAAAGATCCCGTAGTGGTCTGCGTAGGAGGTGGACACTACGCTCCCCGATTTACTCAATTCGCTAGTCGGAGGAAGGTATCTATCGGCCACATGGTTCCGGGCTGGGGTATGAAATATCTAACCAAAAAAAGTTTTAGGGAGTTGGTAAAAAAGACACCTGGTGTGGAATACGTGTATTTTGACAGAAGTAGCACTACTGGTAAAGAACGAAGAAAAGCTAGGACTTGGGCAGAAGAATATGGATTGGAAGCGGTAAGGTCCGATCATTTCGCAAAAAGATGATCCTTTCAAAAATTCACTTTTGTTTTTCCCATTTTTCGAGTTCCATCACGACTGAGAGGGTCCTTCCCTCTTTTATCTCTTCCCTCACCCGGTTCTCCCTTTCCATCACATCTAAAGATCGGTTAGCTATCTGTAACGCCTCTTCCTTCGGGACCACCATCACACCACTCTCGTCACCGATCATCCAATCGCCGGGTCTTACCCTTCTATCTCCACACATTATCTCTTCTCCCAATGCGCCGTAGCCCTTTGGATCTCCTGCGTTAGAGGCGGTGTATCTTGCGAAAACGGGGAAACCCAACTCTCTTATATCGTCTACGTCTCTTACAGCTCCGTCGATAACGACGCCTTCGATATCTTCCTGTTTGCACGACCAGGATGCGAGTTCACCCCAAACCGCGGATCTTCCTCCGCCGGCGTCGATCACGATCACGTTTCCTCTCTCGGCCTTTTCTATTGCTTCCACCGGTTTTGCCCAATCTCCGTCCACCGTTCTGACGGTGAAAGCTCTGCCCACCATCTTTTTACCGCCGAGAGAGACCGATTTGATCCCCTTCATACATGGTTCTCTGTGCATGGCGTCAGATATATTGGGGGTAGAGACTTCTCTAAAAAGCTCTTCGATCTCATCAGGTCCTCGTTTTCTCTTCACTTCCGATCCGATGCTGATTTTTTCAGTTATCGATCTCTTGAGGTCGTGAGCGGCCTTTTTCACATCTTTAGCTTTTATTATAGCCCCTCCGACTATGATTATATCTGCTCCCTTTTCTACCATCTCCGGAGCAGTTTCCGAATTCAATCCTCCCGCCGCTGCGATAGGTAGCGTAGTCACCTCAGAGATGTTTTTTATCAGGTCCCCGGGATCGATGCCCTTCATCTGTGCGTCTACACCGACGTGGACTCCTATGTAGTCAACTCCGAGTTCGGTCAACTCTTTTGCCCTTTCGATCTGATCTTCGACACTTATAAGGTCGGCCAAAATTTCGGCATCATAGTTCTTAGCCGATCTTATACCTTCTTTAAAGGTCTCGTCGTCCGCCGCGCCAAGTATCCCTATGATGTCGGCTCCAGCTTTGGCAGCCATCTCGACTTCTACACCGCCGACGTCCATGGTCTTCATGTCGGCGACGATCTTCTTTTCCGGGATTTCTTTTTTCAGTCTTCTTATAGCGTCCATACCTTCCGATTTTATCAGAGGTGTGCCCGCTTCTATCCAATCGACACCGCCTTCAACCGCCTTTCTGCCTATCCTCAGAGCTCTTTTCAAGTTCATCAGATCTAAAGCCACCTGAAGTTTTGGGTAATCGTCTTTCATGTTTGATCTAGCTACCATGATCTCACCTTTACCACATTCAACTATAGAATAAAAAATTATTGTCCTAACTCTTTACGGAATGTTCATAAAAACGGCCAAAAATAAAAAGTAGCAGAACGTCATTTAAGGTGATAGTGATATAAGATGGCTAAAGAAAAGATCACCTACCAAAATGACATAGCTTTCGATATTATTTTGGAGGATAAAGACGTACCAGAATGTGATATGTTGGTTGCAGGTTTTCCAGGGACGGGACTCATAGGAGGTATAGCCTCGGAACAGTTGATCAATACCCTTGATCTGGAACAAGTAGCCTCAGTTGACTGCGACGAATTTCCGCCTACGGCGGTGATATTCGACGGCATCCCGCGCAGACCGGTCCGTTTCTTCGCCGGTGAGAAATTTTTACTCGTCAAGTCCGATATGATCATCCCTACGCATTTAACGGCAAATCTCGCCGAAACTATCGTTGATTTTGCTCAAGACCAAGAGGTCGATGAAATAATAATATTCGATGCTATACCGAGCGGTAAACATAGAGAAGAGAACGAAGAAGAATACGAAAAAAAGAAGATCTGGGGCGTTCTCAGCTCACACGAAGCAAAAGAAGAGGCGGAAAAATTGGATATAGAGGTGATCTCGCGAGGCGCGGTCTCCGGCATATCAAGTTCTCTTCTTCTACATGCCAACGAAAAGGAACTCAAGGCTATAGGGATGCTGGTAGAAGGCAATCCGAAGATGCCCGATCCCAGGGCTTCCGCGGCTCTGCTTCAGAGATTTGCAGAATACGGGGATATCGATATAGAGATCAAATCACTCATCGAAAGCGCCGAGCAATTGGAAGAACAGTATGCCCAGATGGTGGATCAGGCTAACAAGGCCCAGGACGATATGGAAAGAAGAAGTGCGCACCCACCTTTGTATGGATAAGATGTTGGACGAAATATCCGCGGGCATACTCGTCTTTCGGGATGAAAGTTCCAGAAAGTATCTGCTCCTGCACTATCCTGCAGGTCATTGGGACTTTCCGAAAGGCCATATAGAGGAAGGTGAAACGGAATTGGAGACAGCACTGAGAGAACTAGAAGAAGAGACCGGTATCAGAGAGAGCGAGCTCGAACTAAAAGAAGATTTTAGAGAGGAGATCGAGTATTTTTATAAAAAAAGAAGCGAACTCGCTCACAAAAAAGTAATCTTTTTGCTGGGCGAGACCAAAAAAGAAGAGATCGAGATATCTTTCGAACACCAGGGTTTCTCATGGCTTCCTTTCGAAGAGGCCGTAGAGAGGGTAACTTTCAGGAATGCAAGAGACCTCCTTGAAGAAGCTGAAGATCATCTTAAGAGTATGGAAAAAAGAGAAGAGGAATGAGATCTTAATCATGGTACTGATACGTAAAGGTTAAATACGGATTAGATATCGTAAGGCGATAATCGCTGGGTGCTTTCAAATGAAAAAGCTGATCAGAAAGGGAAAAGTCAAAGAGGTTTACGACATAGGCAGGGGTAAATTAGAATTCTTGTTTACCGACAATATATCAGTTTTCGACAAAGTCGTGCCGAGCGAGATCCCTAGGAAGGGTGAAACTCTCTGTAAGACTTCTTCTTACTGGTTTGATCAAGTCGAGGATATGGGTTACAAAACCCATTTTATCGAAAGAAAAGGGGATAAGAAGATGTTGGTTGAGAAGGTCGATATCATCGAAGATTATGATGATATCGACACGGAAACAACTGACTATTTGATCCCGCTCGAATTCATCGCTAGATACTTTTTGGCTGGATCACTCCACGATAGGATGAAATCCGGAAAGATACATTACGAAGATCTGGGTTTCGAAGAAGAACCCGAGTACGGTGAAAGATTGCCCGAACCTTTCTTTGAAGTCACGACAAAACTAGAGGAATACGACAGGGGATTGACAAAAGAAGAAGCCCTTTCCATCGCGGGATTGACCGAAGAAGAATTTAACCGGGCGAAAGAGATGGTCTTCGAGATCGACGAGATGATCGATAAAAAAGTGGAGAGCAACGATCTTCTTCATGTCGACGGTAAGAAAGAGTTCGGCATGGACGAGAACAGAGAACTCATGTTAGTCGATACATTCGGTACCGCTGATGAAGACAGGTGGTGGGTCAAGAGCGAGTATGAAGATGGTAAGATCGTGCAGAAGAGCAAGGAGTTCGTCAGACAGCACTACCGCGAGGTAGGTTATCACGAAAGATTGATGGAAGCTAGGCGGGAAGGCAAAGAAGAACCACCAATACCGCCACTACCTGACGAGATAGTGGAAGATACCACTGAATTGTACGTGGACATAATGTTCAAACTTACTGATGGAATATATAGGTGAAAATATGACAAAAAACGTGATCTCTATATTGGATGTGAAGGAAAACCTAAAAGAAATATTGAGAAGAGCAGGAGAGATGAAGAAGAATTACAAGAACGGTGAATCGGTACGCTCTTTGAAAGATAAAAGCTTAGCGATGATCTTTGAAAAACCGAGTACCAGAACTAGGATCTCTTTCGAGGTGGGGATGACCCAGCTCGGCGGTCACGCTCTTTATCTGAGTCCAAAAGATTTACAACTCGGACGAGGAGAGACCATAGCCGACACAGCTAAAGTTTTGAGCCGGTACGTCGACGGGATAATGTATAGGGCATTTGAACATGATATGATGGTAGAATTGGCAGAGAATTCCTCAGTGCCGGTTATCAGCGGACTGGACGATAAAGAACATCCCTGTCAGATACTAGCGGATTTTCTCACCATAAGAGAGATCAAAGGCAATTTCGATCAAAAACTTGTTTATGTGGGAGACGGCAATAACGTTTGCAATTCACTGCTGTTGGGTTCTCCTATAGTAGGGATGGATATGGTCGCATGTACCCCAGATGATTATCGACCCGACGAAGATATATTTGAAAGGGCGGTGAAGCTCGGTGAAGAATACGGAGTCGAGATCAGCCGTCATGATGATCCTAAAGAAGCCGTAAAAGGCGCAGATGTTATCTATACCGATGTTTGGATATCCATGGGCGATGAAGAAGAAGCCGACAAACGTAAGAGAGATTTCAAGGACTATCAGGTAAATAGAGAGATGGTAGAACGGGCAGCGGATGACGTGATCGTGATGCACTGCCTTCCGGCTCACAGAGGAGTGGAGATAACCAGCGAGGTTATGGATGGTCCACACTCCGTAGTTTTCGATCAGGCCGAGAATCGTCTCCACGCGCAGAAAGGCCTGATGATGGAACTTATGGGATAGAAAAAGAGAGGTATATATATGGATGAACATGTAAAGAGGATGTTGGATGTTTCCTTTTCCGCCACCATGAAGATATCCCAATTGGCTGACGACATGGAGGCAGGCGGTAAAGACGTTATATCGCTCGCAGTCGGAGAGCCCGATTTCGATACCCCTGAATTCATAATAGAGGCGGCTTACGAAGCCATGAAACAGGGTTTCACACACTACACTCCGCCTAAAGGGATCTCTGAACTTCGAGAGATAGTTGCAAAAAAATTGAGAACGGAGAACGATCTGGATTTTGATAGCAAAAATGTGCTCATCACCCCGACCAAGCAGGCAATATTCATGTCGGTTCTAGCTCACCTTGATGATGGAGCTGAAGTTATCCTTCCAGATCCTGCGTGGGTTTCCTACGGCCCGATAGTAAAATTTGCCGATGGTATATTGAGGAGGGTCCCTCTCAGGGAAGAAGATTTCTCCATGGACGAAGAAGCCATGAAGGAAGCTATCACCTCGAGAACCGAGATGATGATCTTGAATTCGCCCTGTAATCCCACCGGCATGACTATGAGCAAAGACGAACTCAACATGGTCAGGGACCTAGCTGTGGATAACGATCTAAAAGTTGTGACCGACGAAGTATATGAAAAGTTGATCTTCGAAGGCGAACATATCTCACTAGCCTCATTAGACGGCATGAGAGAGAGGACCATAACTGTAAACGGATTCTCCAAAGCTTATGCGATGACGGGATGGCGTATAGGATGGCTCGCTTGTACTGAAGAAATGTTGGAGAACATAGCCAAGATCCAGACCCATTCGATAACTTGTGCCACTTCTTTTGCCCAGAAAGCGGCCTTTACCGCACTGGATGAAAAGGAAAAAGGAGAGAAAGCTCTTAGTTACATGCTGGAAAAATACAGGGAAAGAAGAGATATCATCATCAAAAGATTGGATGAGATAGACGGTTTCGAATGTAAAAAGCCCGAATCTACATTTTATACGTTCCCAAGATTTGAGTATGATATGGAAAGCATGGATATGTCCATGTATCTCCTCAGAGAGGCAAGTGTTGCCACCACGCCTGGGACCGCTTTTGGTGACGGAGGGAAGAAACACCTGCGGTTATCCTTCGCAAATTCAAAGGACAATATCGAAGAAGCCATGGATAGGATAGAAAGGGCAGTAGAAAAACTGTGAGAGAACGGGTTCGATGATGATAAGATAAAGACGAGCCGTAAGGCGATGATTAGCCCTATGAGTTCTGAGAACCTTCGTACTTCTTGTGTTTTAGCGATATAACTGCCTGTTTTCATAAGATAATAGTAAAAATATTTGGAGGAAGGGGTTTTTTAGGCGCTTAGGTGGACTCTACCTTTAAGTAGCGAGGACGGGTTCCTCCGCATACCAAGCCGTCTCTGGATTCAGGACTATCCACCTGCTGCCTCCGCTTTCTTCTTTGACTCTTCTTACCATGTTCATGCCTCCTTTTCGTTATATATTTGTCTTTTCGATTAGATGACGTCTTAAATGTACATAGATGTGAGTAATATTTAAATATTTTGGATCATTTGTACGTTTAGATGGTATCTAAACGGTGTAAATATGTCTGAGGACTTGAAACCGAGTGTTGATCAGATCAAGGTCCTATCGAACGCTTCTAGGCTGCAGATAATGGCCCTTTTGTTGGAAGAAGAAAAAACCATAAGCGAGCTCGCTGCAGAGATCGGAATAACACCTCAAACCACGCATCACCACGTTCACCAGTTATTGGACGCGGGATTGATACACGTCTCACGGGAAGAGACCGAAGGCAATATCGTGAAGAGGTATTACGATGTCGAAGAAGAATGGCTGGATTCTTCGAAAGTCTGGGACGATCTGACCATCGAAGAAAAGAAGAATTACAAATTGGCGGCATTGGGCACCATCAAAGGTATGGCGAACAGAGGTATAAGGTACATCCAGGATAAGGAGAAGATAGATCAAGAAGTTGGATGGGTTTCTTTCAAAAAGATCCCATTTACAGAAGAAAAGATGGATAAAGTTGACGAGATCTTTAAAGAGACCATCAAGAAGTTAGATGAGTTGAAGGAGGAAGGAGACGAAACTGAAGAGGAGATCACCGTGCTGATTTCTACTCTGCCGGGTTGAGGGCTATAACCAAAAGCTTTTTTGCCATCGTTATGATGGATAGATATGGCTGTAAATCTGTACTTTGTTGGAACCGCTGGCTCTGGGAAGACCACACTAACTAAGACGTTCAAAGACTGGATGGATCAACATGGTTATCAGGCCGTTACGGTGAATCTAGATCCAGGAGTCGATGAACTGCCCTATACCGTGGACATAGACGTGAGAGATTGGGTATCCCTTCCAGAAGTCATGGCCGAGCACGAATTGGGCCCTAACGGTGCACAGATAGTCTCCGCGGACATGGTAGCTATGAACGCGAAAGAGATAAGGGAGGTCATGGAAGGATTCGAGTGTCATTACTTTTTGATCGATACACCGGGTCAGATGGAATTGTTCACTTTCAGACAGGCTAGCCGTGAGATGGTGAGCACTCTAGGTGATAAGTCTTTGATCACCTTCCTGTTCGATCCTGTCCTTTCAAAACAACCTTCCGGTTTTGTCTCGCTGATGACTCTAGCCGCAACTACGCAATTCAGGTTCGACGTACCTTACTTTCCGGTGCTGTCAAAAGCAGATATCTTGACAAAAGAAGAGTTGGAGCAGATAAAGACTTGGTCTATGGATTTCTGGCGTCTAGATACCGCGCTGAGAGAAAGGGCTACTATGGAAAAACAGGTGGGTATAGAATTGATAAAGAGCATACAGAACATGGGTCTTCAGAGAGGTATCACTCCTGTGTCCAGCCATGAGATGTTCGGCATCGAAGATATCTACACGGCGGTACAGGACGCTTTCTTTGGAGGAGAGGATCTGACCGTAGATTAAAGTTTAATCGCTCCTAGATAGTCGATCTTTTATGTATATATCTATGTTCATATCCTGGATTTCTTCCTTATGATCTTTAAGGTGTTCGATGTAATCCTCTCTCGTTTCGCAGTTCTCTTCTCCGGCACAATGAAAATGACCGTATTTTTTGCAGTAAATTCCGGTCTTCGTGTTCGGACACATCTCCTGTTCTGAAGTTTCGTCCTCTTCGTATGATTCTACCGTACTCTCCTCTATATAAGACCCATCATCGGTCAAAATATCTTGAGATAACTGACATTTTTCCTCTCCAACGCACTCCAGCGCCACATTGCTGGGGTGAGAACACTTTCCTTCTCCAAACTTATATCTACACATCTAGGCATCCCATCCGTATTCCTTTGTTGCTACCATCCATTTTTGTTATCGATTGATGTATGGCGAACAGTCAATTTAAGTTTTACCCTTCTTTATCTTCTTTTCCCCAGGGGATCTTTTTTTTGACTTTTTCCGTGATCGGCTCATGAGTTGAGATCAAAACTTTATCCTTCTCTTTAACTTCTAATCTTTCTATATCCCCCTTTCTCAGATATATCGTATCTTCTTCGACAAGATCGTCCGTGAATGCCGCTAGGGAAATACTATTTTCCTTGGATGAAACAACTATCTCATCTCCTGGCTTGATTTCTAGATATTCAAAGGCTTTTTTACACATCCTAGTTCTTCCTTCTTTGCTTATACTGCTTTTTTTCACTTCTAGTTCTATAGGATTCATATATCTCTTACCTCATCCAAGTCAACTTTAGTATACCTTCTAGACCTTACCTCTTTTAACCTTTCTCTAGTTTCATAGATCTTCGATTCGACTTTTCCCTCTGCGAATCTTGATCTTTTGTTTTCTTCCTCTTTACTTTTAAAGAAAAGGTAGCTGATCGCGGCGGAATAAACCGCCAAGATCAATACCAGCATAGCCAATATGTAGATAACCATCTGATTTTCACCTCTTCTATCTCCATCCCTTTTTGAGCACGACCTTTCTATCTTTCACCTTTTCTACTTTTTTGGTAGGAATCCTTATCCTCCTTTTCAGGGGAGACAGACCCGAGGGATCGACCATCATCTTCCAGACTCTCCAAGGCACAAGATGAGTATACAGTTCAAAATCATATATCCTGCCCACTTCCTTTCCTTCATGCGTTTCGACCTTTTTACCGTCCAAACGCGAAAGGTAAAATTCGTGTTTATCAAGAGGAGATTTTCTGCCGTCGCTTAGAAGCTGGGAGAGTTTGATCACATTATCCTTGCGGTCGTATTCGACTTTGCTAACTGGAAAAAATCGACCCTTTCTATTTACCAAACCTGATTCGATCATCACCTCTCCGGCCAACCAAGTATTCTCTTTACTGAGTGCAAGTACCTCCACTAGTTTTGCCTTTCCTTTCTCGGCAGGGGTGTCGACCTTTTTTCTTATGATCTCGGAGTAAAGTACAGCTCTCATATCTATATCTCCTATCTTGTCAGTTCAAGTTTGTTGCAGTACGGACATTCTTTTTCGTAGTTTTTGTACATGCCGCAGTTAGGACAGAATCCGGATCCGTACTTGATCTTTTTCGTTTTTCCCTCTTTAGTGAACAGCTTAGCTTCTATCTTCTTCAACCTTTTATTCTCCTCCGTCATGTCGAGGCGTCTCTTTATGTATTTTTTCAGCACATCTATGTTTATACGCCCTATGTTTTTACTGTATAAGTACCTCTGGAGAAGTTTGAGTTTCTTCTCGTTATAGGGGTTATCTTGAGCTAGTATGTAGCTGTTTATGATCCTTTTCAATCTTTTTTTTGCTATAGCTCTGCTCAACTGAGACACCTTCCAAGGTTTGATTTCAGAGTTCCTTTTCTATTTTATTTAACCGAATTTTGAATGAGTTAATTTCATCTTCGACGTCTTTTTGGAATTCCGATAGTTCTTCCACATCTTTGGCACAATTTTCGAGTCTTTCCTCGTAGGTGTGCAGATCGATCTCCCTAACAAGGTTGAATTCGTCTATGTACTCGTCGAAGTGTTTGTCGAGATATTTTTCCATCCTCCTATCCAGGAGACCTCTATTGTAGCCGGTGCCCTCTATCTCTATCTCACCCGGGAAAAGGAACTCTTCTATCCTGTCCAATACGTTTGAACCTTTCTTTACGTGTTTGTTTACAAATTCAGACATATATTAATCCTCCTTACCAAACAATTCTCTTTCAGCTCTCTTCACATCCTTCATGGTGCTCAACAGCTTGGCGTTCTCTGAACCTCTTTCGAGCCTCTGCATCCTTTCTTCCATCTCGTTCATAAGGGCTATCGACCTTCTAGCTAGAACGGCCTTGTCCCTTTCTATCTTATCCAGCTTCTGTTTCTCTTCATCCTTGAGTACCATGGAAGCCTCTTTCAATTTTTCTATGTGTCTTTCCTTCTTCTCCATATCGAGTTTTTTGGATTTTAACCTCATCTCCGCAAGGTCTTTCCTTTCTTTAGCTTTCTCCCTGGTTATTATCACCTTGGCTATGATGGCCAATATGATGATCACCACGACGGTGTAAAAGATGGGCAGTATGTTCTGTGATAGTGTTTCTATCGCTGACATATTATCATCCCCCGCTCTTTTCCTTCATATCGAGGGTCTCTATCCTTTTTTCGACGGCAGAAAGCTGTTCATCTATGTTCTCTCTATTGGACTTCAATCTTTCTATGTCCTCGGATACGGTTTCTATCCTTCCGTCCATTTTATCGACCCATTCGCCTACTTCTTCCTTTCTGACCAGGTCCCAACTGTCTATCATGTCCTCGAAATATTCTTCAAAGTACAGTTCCGTGTGAGTTGGAACTCTGCCGTATTCTTTCTTAAGCGCCTTATTTCTAGCACGGTGCCTGAAATAAAGGAAGATCCCGATCATGATGAGTACGACCAGTATTATCAGCATTGCTGAATAGGCGTACATCAGGATCCCTCCGTAGTAGGTCCTTCTATACCGACCCTTTCTTCCAGATCCTCTATCTTTTTCCTATCCTCGTGTATCCTTTCCTTTGTCTCCTCTTTCCATCCCTTGAGATCCGAGATATCGCTGACGAATCTTTCTATCTTTTTGTCTATATCGTTCAGGTCCGATCGAGTGGCTAACTTGTATTCTTCTATATACTCTGGCAGATTACTGGTGAGATGTTCATCTACCTTATCGGACGGGGTTATGGACTTCTTTTTGAAAAAACCACGTGCTCTTTCAATCAATCCCACGTCGGATCCGTATTCATCTTCTTCTCCCATTGTTTACACCTTCTAACGGGCAAGTTATTTTTCTATTAGGGTATATATCTGCTGAAAAATAAACTTTTCCTTTCGGAGAATGTATCTTCGAAAGCTTAGGAGAACAATACCCATATAAAATAACAAAGGCTTATCAGGTAGAACAAGAGGACGGCCCTCTCACTGTAATCTTTCCTAGTGATCAGGAAGAATTCTGTAAAACCGAAGATCAATGCAGGGATCAGCACCAATATGTGGTCTATAACGAAGTAGAGGGCCAAATATGTTATCAAAAAGCATATGCCTATGATCAGTTTTGAGATCTTCCCACCAAATATTGAGGGAAGGGTAACACTTTTCTGTTTTCGGTCCTTAGACTCGATGATTTTGTGAGATTTTAGATCCAAAAAATTTGCACACGCTGTCATGCCCAGGATAAACAAAGGTAGGATCAAAGGGAAATTTTTATGGACCAACTGTTCGTTGACCAACCAGTATCCCAACATCACTAAAGCTAGAGAATTTACAGATATGAATATTTTAGAAAAAAAAGGTACTTTTCTTAGATTTAGGGGACGGGAAACGTATAAAAAATGATTTCCCATGAAAAGAAGGGCGACATAGGTCGCGGGAAAACCGACTATCATGCCGTACAATAGAGAGATAATGCCGAAAAATATCGATATCATCTTGTATTCTTTTTTACTTAACTCAGAGGAGAAGAGAGGAACATCTTTTTTGCTTTTGTCGAATCCCTCTATATTTTTCATACCTCTTGAGAAAAGCCATGCGAAGGTGATGCTGAGAAGAATAAGGATGATACTGAAAACCTTCACTTGAGTTAGGACTATGCCGCCATAATATGACGCCAAAGCGATACCAAAGCCGATCATGAGATAATAATGGCTCAGCTTGAAAGGTCTGATATCACACAAGATGGGTTTGATCTTTTCTTTTTCAGCTCGGTAAGCTAATCCGGCTCCAAATATTGTAAATAAAAGAGTGTAAATATATTTAAGATTCCAATAATCAAATTCTGAGTTTAACAGGGTAAATAAAGTATCGAACCACCATGGAGCGGAAATCAATAGGAACATCACGAGATAAGTTAAAAAAGTGAAAAAAACGCTTTTAAGTGGTCTTGAAAAATGCAGGTAAAAATAAAGGAAGGCCAAACTCAATAATATTGCAAACTGTACCTGGGTTGCCCACGCGCCAGTCGATTCGAATTCACCTCCCAATAATAAAAATCTTGAAAGATATGCAGTTATACTAGGTGCGTCTACTCGGGTTAAATAAGTCGCCTTCAAGGGCGTATCGGCAATGCTGTTTCGAATATTTAAAGATTTGGAATTCGGTTTTTTCTTTTGAGGAATAGTTCACTCTTTTTTCTATCAGCTTCGGGTTACATTAGACAACAGATGCCCCTCGTAAGAGAATAATCTCTCGAAATTTGTAAGAATCTTTCCAAGGAGGGTTAGAAAATGAGTGTTAAAACGATAGACAGCGCTTTAAATTTCGACATCTGAGAGAGCCATCGCTCATCTAAAGGGAAAAATTCCATCATTCGACGTAGTAAAATAGTAGCCTGTTAAGTCGGATCGAGTTTTTCAACTGGTTTATCGATATAATGACGTAGTATCCTAGCGAGCTTTTCCATGCTCATCCTCATGAAATCATGTTCGATCAGGAATATGTTTACGAGAGTGTATGCGACTAGGGTAGAATATACTTGGATGATCACACCATTATTTGACTCACTGATGAGATGTTCGATATTTGCAACTTGTTTTAGCTTTCGAAAAAATATTTCTATCATCCATCTCATCCGATATATCTCTCTGATATCATGTCCAGATAGTTCACCTGATGAAATATTTGTGATGAAAGTCCATTTTTTGAATTCTCCATTATACTCGACCATCCTGAGTTTCAACCCATTTTTCTCAAGTCTGATCCGATGGTCGATATACCCCTCATGCTTCTCAGAACTGAGAACGGTATATTTTGCATTCTTCTTCAGTTGGACAACAAAAGATATACCTCTATCGTCTAGCTTTCTATATCTATTATAGTTGGTGTACCCTTTATCCATCACCAGGATGAGTTCTGAAAGTTTTTCAAATATGCCCACATCAGAAAGCAACTCTTCAAACTCACTACTGTCATGAACATTATCTGGAGTAACTATGGCAGAGAGCGGTTGAACCATCTTTCCCATCAAGGCGGCTAGATGGATTTTGATGCCGTTTTTTTCCTTGTCCAACAAAGGAACCTCGCTTGGAGACAAATTTAAGACCTTTGAAAGGGTTATTTGAGTGGAATCTATCCCTAGTACTTTTTTCCGGAGGTATCGCCTTGTCCTCCAGTGTTCTCGAAAGTTTGTACGATGAGATAATAGTGCATAGAAAACCTTCACGAATGCAATATAAGTTCTACTGGCATTCACTTTGGAAAGCTGACCTTTACTGATATCTGGAAGAAAATCATACCCTTCAGTGTTCTCACATAGTTCAGTCATACTAGAAATCTACTTGTATTTCCTACCATGAGGTCTATACCCCCGTGGGCTATGTACATCACATAGGCTGAGGCGTATACGCAGATGTATCTATGAGGCATCAAGTCCTCGCTTTCCAGCCTGTTTCC
>PWHU01000105.1 GCA_003555395.1 Thermoplasmata archaeon | reverse complement strand
CTAATAGTTGGTCCTTTAGTTCCTCTAAACTATCACACACGTCAGTAGCTATCTCCAATTGAGAATCATACACATCCTTATAAATCCCCCCTTTCCCAAAATCCTGATATCTATCTGGTAAGTTCTCTAGTATCTCATCTGCTTTATAAACTAGATGTCCCTCTGAATTGACTACTTGAATCTCTTGCTCGACACCGTGTTTCATAGCATTCCCTCATTCATCTTTTAATTATATTGGAAGCAATGGATACTCTAAGTAATAAATATGACGGATGAACATCAACGTTTAGAAGGATTCTAATGATCCTTGTAGATCACTTTTCTCATCAGGTCGTTGAGTTTCTCTTCAAGTCTAATTTTCTCATATTCTATATCCTAAAAATAACAAAAAAAGAAGGGATTTTATTTTTTTAATATTCCACGGTCCATGTGGTTTCTTCTTCAGCGAACTGGTAGTAACCTTCGCCGGGTTCGAACTGGAATTCATCGACCTCAACGTAAGCGACGTTGTTGTCCTCTGTCTCATCGAAAAAACCAACAGTCGTGACCTCTGCGGGCAGTGTTTCTTCAGTGGGATCTGCACTCGGGTAACTCACCATGTTCCATCCTGTATTCAATGTGATCGTTGTTTCCGTGGGCTTTTGTCCCTCGACTGTCAGCGTATCGTCGCTGTTCATCCGAATCCAAATTCCCATAGTGTGATACCATGTCTCGATTTCGTTGAAGTGATCATCCCTATCAGGTATATAAGACTGCCATCCACCCGCTGCAGGATCATAGAACATCGTCTTCTCGTAGTTACCGGATATTCCATTATCTTCATCCTCTAGTATGGCTGCAAGTTCGTTATTTTCTAGGACTAAGTTGAACGATACGAAATTCCAACCATCTGCATCTTCCTCTGCGAACAGATCGATATCGATGGTCGTCAATTCATCACCGGGTTCCTGCACAGCATCTTCGTTCCCTTCTTCCATTCCGTTCTCTCCGACAGCTCTAACTACGTACCACCAGTATATATCATCGGCCATACCTTTATCGTAATCCACATATTCATAGCTGTCAGAATAATGGGCATCGACGCTGTCTATCGGTTCTTCCCATGGGCCATCGTGCTCTTCAGATCGATAAATGTTGTAGTGGCTGACCTCGTCGGGATCACCTGGACTTGCATCCCAGCTTATCAGATTATGCTCGTCACCGTCTGTTTCGATTCCTTCAGCTGTTATCCGTATATCATCGATCCGCCATCCTTCGCCGTGAAATCCGTCCCAGGCTTCTATTCCCGTTTCCCATCTGAGATTTACCATCTCACCAACGTATTCGGTCAAATCAAATGTAGCTGTCTCCCAGTCTACTTCATATCCCCATCCTTCTTCCCCACCGAGTGGATTTCCGTATCCGTCATCGATAGTCCCGTCGTAACCTTCTTCTGGAGTGATCAATTCCCACGGCCCGTCGTCACCTTCTGTAGATATCTTTAGATTGCCTCCATCGTACATCGAATCGTCGCCAAATGATCTCCAGTGATCGAAGATCAATACGACTTCATCACTCTCTTTAGGGATGTCGATATCTGGTGTTGTCATTCTACTGATGTACCCATGATCTCCAGTTTTGTGATAATCCCCATCGCCGAAGTCCCATGATTGATCGCCTACTACCGCTCCATTTGATCTGATCTGCCATTCGCTTTCTTCCGGTACGCTTTCAGAGGTGCCAGTAGTGTATCCTAGGTCTGTAGAAACGTCATCCTCGAAGAGAGTAACTTCACTTTCCCCATGATGTTCTACATCAAGGTTATCCGGTGGTGAGGGCGGGACGCCCTGGATAGTGAACGTATCCGAACTCTCATCTTCTACGATCCGTCCTTCGATATCTGTAGCACTTACACGGACCAGGCAGTCAACGCTGTTCTCATTGGGCACTTCCCACTCGTATGCACCCGTATCCGGTAAGTTCGAATCGATGGTTTCCCAGGAATCCCCGTCGTCAATACTGTAACAGAGATCGATATGATCTACCGGATCGTCGCCTTCCTCAGTGGTCCATTGGATGTCTTCTAGATCTCCTGCGGAGAGGACTTCTCCTCCATCGGGACTATCAACTTCTATCTCAGGAGGATCACCCTCTATTACAGGTTCTGCTAAGTGTGCAACTGTAGCGATGGAATGCTTGGTAAGATTTGTGACCATCGGTACATGTAAATTATCCAATATATCATCCTCAGTATGATAATAAGGAGAGAACTCAGTTTCTATAGCTAACATCGCGTCGTAACCACCATCCCAAAAACTTGCATGGTCTGACCGTGTCTCAGAGCTATCATACTCATAGGTAAAATCAAGAGGGTTTTCGTATGCATCTTTAACATCACTTTGGTAATCCAGCATCCAACTGGATTCCGAATTAGCATGGAGAGTATGAGCCATCTCGAGAGTGTCGGGATCACAGTATCCTATCATATCATAATTTAAATATCCCTGAACATCTTCTACCTCTGGATCGATATTGTTAACATAATGTTCACTACCATGTAAACCCTGTTCTTCCGCACCCCAAGCAGCAAAACGCACTGTTCTTTTGAATGAATACTGCGACATTATCCTTGCTGCTTCCAACATTAGAGATATCCCACTGCCGTTATCATCTGCACCAGGGGCAGCGTCTCCCCAATCATTGATACTATCAAGATGTCCACCTATTATGTAGGTCTTTGGTTCCAATTCGGGGTCCTCTCCGGGCAGCACGGCTATCACGTTCGTGCTGTCACCTCCAAAGAACGTAAAATCCTGCGTGTATACCTCGAGACCGTACGTTTCAAGTTTATCATAGACCCACGATACAGCATCGTCAAAACCTGTCGTTCCCGTCTCACGGGTAGGTGTACCATTTTCTTCAAAATTCTGAAGTGTATCGATGTATCCATATATATTCTCGTTCTTTGCTTCGTTGCTCATGGATTCGATGAAAGGGTCCTCACCGGGAAAAGAGGGAGGATCTTCTTCTATAACTCCATTTTTAGATCCTTCTATAGATATTTGGATCTCGTCTTCGATCGTTCTTTGTTCAAAAATACCCCCATTTACAACTGAATAACTTAACATTATAAACAAAATCGACAATAAAGCGATATAACGAGACATTTTCCTCTATCGATCAGTTGATCGAGATGATTTAAATCTTTTGATAGAGATAAGAAAAAAGGAAAAGTTTTTGTCAGTAATCTACAGCCCAAACTACAGATTCACCAGCTTCGTTGTACATCCAGTACCCCTGACCAGGCTCAAATACGAAACCATCTGGGTCATCATCGTAGGCGATGTTTGTCTCCTTATACTCATCGAAATAGCCGATGACAGTCACCTCTTCGGGTACACCACCGATAATTGGCTCTGAACTTGGGTAGCCGACCATGTTCCAGCCAGGGTTCAACATAATCTCGGATTCAACAGGCTCCATTCCTATGAGTGTTAGTGTATCGTAGTTGTTCATCCGTATCCATAGACCCATCTTGTGGTCCCACGTATCGAAGGTGTTGAATCGATCCTTCCTATCTGGAACATAACTCTTCCACTCATCCACTTCAGAATCATAGTACATAACTTTTTCATAATTTCCAGATATTCCATAGTTTTCCTGTTCAAGTATGGCTTCAAGATCGTTATCTTCTAAATCAAGATTGAACGATACGAAATTCCATCCGCCGCTTTCTTCATGATCATACAAATGGATATCCATGGTTCTTAGGAATATGATAGATTCAGTTAAACTCTCTAGGATAGGGCGCTCTAAAGGACTTCCGGCAATCATTCTTTGTTTTGTCCAAAGGTATTTACCACCAACGTCTTCCATTTCAGTAAGAACAGGGATAGGATCACCATTTTCCGCCTCTATCCAATCCTGTTCTTCGGGCTCTTCCCCTTCGGTTACTGCAGTATATATCTCTACCTCAGATTCACCTGGGGTTACAGCATCCCAAGTGATGACACTGTCATAAACTAGGGTGGGACCGGGTATCCGTTTAGGCAGTTCCATAGGCTCGGAGATCCTGACCCCCTCACTTGTACTCAGGTCTCTAAACGTAGCGGATATCATGCCATCCTGCCCGTCCCTGAAGGGATCGTATTCTCCATGATTGTAATTAGTATTTCCACCGGAGAATCGATGACCGCCTATCTCAGCTTCGATGATTTCGTTAAGGT
>PWHU01000024.1 GCA_003555395.1 Thermoplasmata archaeon | reverse complement strand
CCTCCATTGCCCCCTACCATCTCGCTGTCACGGATATTCTCTGTCGTCTCACTCACTGCATAAAGGAATTGACTCGATTCTAGATCACCTCCGTCGATCAGGATATAGGCGTGAGACGTTTCTACGTCGAATCTTTCCGCTAGATACATCATATTTTGACTCTGCGGCTGGTCTTCAGGGAGGAAGTCCGTTATATCGAAGGTAGTATCTACGTTAATACCTCCGTAGGCTGCTCCTCCTGTGATCAAAATCACAACGATAATAACTACCAAAGGATGTCTGTCCGAGGCATCCGCAGATTTAGAAAGGATTCCACAGATGATATCGGCGCTCTGGTTTTTTGCTTTACTGGCGATACCGTTCAATGAATTACCCTTGTTTTTGTCTTTGTTTTTTCTTCTCAATTTCTTTTTATTCTTATTCTTCCTCTTTTCCTTCCATCCGTCATATAGTTGAACCATCGCGGGAAGGAAAGTCGTCATCAGTATCAAGCTGGAGACGATCCCTACCGCCGCGAGGGTCCCGAACTGCTGCATCGCCCCTATGTCGCTGATCCTGTTCGATAGAAAACCTATAGCTGTGGTAAATGTGGTCAGAACCAAGGCTCCGCCGACCGCTAGTATAGTGATAGAGGTGGATTCTTTGGGGCTGTGATCCTTCTTCCGTTCCTCCCTGTATCTCATCACCATATGGATACCGTAATCGATGACCAGACCGGTGATCAGGATAGGCACGGCTATGATCATAGGGTTAAAAGTGTATCCCAACATGACGCCGAAGCCGAAGGTCCAAAGTATCGCTATACCTAAGCTGCCCAAGCTCAAAACGGTTTCTATAAAGGAGCGGAAGATGATAAGTAGTATGATGACCACCAAAACAAAGGCGATAGGTAAAAGTTCTTCCAAAGTCCTATCCGCACTCTCATTTATCTCTTCCATCATGACCCGAGTGGCGGATACACGGACTCGCGAATATTCGGGGACATCATCTCCGATCTCGATTATCCTTCTCTGGGCTTCCAACCTTTCGTCACCCTCCGCTTCTGGATCCATGAAAACTATGCCGAGACAGCTCTCGGCTCGGATGGTTTCGCTGTCAAAATCTTTATCAGCCATGCTGGTGATCATCTCGCTCATCTGTTCCATCATCGGACCCAGTCTCAAGGCCTCCCTGAACATCGTCTCCGCTTCTGCGTACATCGGTTTCGTTTGGTTTAGAAGAGTATGATTTTGTCTTACTGAAGCTAGATAACCTTCTCTCAGCCGTTGAGCTTCCCAGGTCATGTTGATCTCTTCGATCTCTTCATATTGTCTCACGGCCTCGTCTAAAAGGTTCTCCATATTAACAAGGTGCTCGATCGATTTCTCGTTTTTATCCGTTATATTCATCCCTCTTTCCACCGATTCGTTCAACCTTGATGGGTCGTAATCCAGTATGTCTTCTACGGTCCCTTTCACATCGTCGGTGGTCATGTTGTCCAGTCTTTCCCGTTTCTCGTCCATCGAAAGTTGGAGCGAAGGAGGTTCTTCTAACGCGTCAAAGTCTGGTTCCTCTATAGCGCCCATGGGTTCGGCTACGCCGAAAAATGTCAGTGCCATGGTTCTAGGCATATGTGTTTCATCGCTGTAATCCTGTTCGGCCTCTAGCATGTAATCAAGTATGAATCCCGTTCCTTCGACCAGCTTTAAGAAGTTATCTAGAAGAGGATCTTCCTTCTCGCGCATATCTTCCAACCAATAGTCGATGTAAGCGGAAAGATTCTCGTCAGTGACGTTAGATCCAGGAGGTAGCCTTGCTGTAAGATTCTCGAATTCGGGTCGATGGTCCCTCATCACCATCCAAGAAGCCGGGTTCGAAACGATATCTGACATCGAGATGAGGGTCTGATTGACACCTATCAAACCAATAAGATCGTCTTCGAATACCTCCATCATGGCCATGTTGAGAGAGAGTGATGTGTTCATGCGGTCGAACATTTTTTCCTGATTTTCGACCATCTCATAGGTTTGATCCGCCTGCTGTATCACGAAATCCTCCAAAAGGAGTGATTGATCGATCATCAACACGTTGCTAGCTAGAGTGTTGATACCGGTGGGAACATCGGCGGTACTAGCTAGAGTTTTATTCACCGTTTCGTCGTCCAGGAGAGCCTGCTCGAACTCCAACATATCCCACATGACTTCCTCGGTGAAAACGTCTCCACCGTCGGCGGTGAAAGCTATCTGGACCATCTCTTCCTCCGCTCCGAAGTTCTCTCTGACGATCGAAAGGTACTCTTGTTTCGGCCTGTCCGGTTGGAAATGCTCTTCTTCCGTGTCCATATCCATACCGGATGCGAAGATGCCCATGATCAAACTGAAAACTATGATAACACTGATGACCTTTTTAGGGTTAGAACTGACTAAATTTGAAAAACGGGTGAAGATCGTTCGTTTTTTGTTACCCTTTTTCAACCTTCTCATATTCCCTATGATTTTAACAGTGTTATTTATACTTAAAGGAGAGCTTACGGGAGATGGAGGACTGCTTTTTTCTCACTTTTCTATAGGTTTTTTAGCGATCTTCGCTACAAAATCTTTAATAAAAACCACCCTCTATCAGTGCCGAGATCATGGTGATCGAAGAGTCCTCGTTAGATAAAGGTCTGCCGAAGAAGACCGCGTCGATGTGCCCTGAGTGCAGGGAAGTGATACCGGCTGAGATAGTAGAAGAAGACGGGAAGGTGGTCATGAAAAAGGAGTGTAACGAACACGGCCACTTCAAAAGCGTGGTCTGGTCGGACGTCGATCTTTACTTGAAAGCGGAGAGATTCGCCTACGACGGCGTGGGCGTGGAAAATCCAAAGATAGAAGATGCGACCAGCTGTCCGGACAACTGCGGCCTTTGCAACCTTCACAAAAGTCACACCTGCCTCGCCAACGTGGACCTGACAAACAGGTGCAACATGAACTGCCCGATCTGTTTCGCCAACGCTAACACTAGAGGATACGTTTACGAGCCGAGCTACGAACAGGTCGTGGATATGTTGAAGACGTTGAGAGACGAAAAGCCGGTTCCCACTACAGCGGTTCAATTTTCAGGCGGAGAACCGACGGTTTATCCGGACTTCTTAAAAGTTATCGAAAAGGCCTCGGAGTT
This sequence comes from Thermoplasmata archaeon, assembly GCA_003555395.1. Taxonomy (GTDB): domain Archaea; phylum Thermoplasmatota; class Thermoplasmata; order Halarchaeoplasmatales; family Halarchaeoplasmataceae; genus Natronoplasma. The sequence goes on along the minus strand of PWHU01000024.1, from coordinate 1,088 downwards.
GGGTTTCTCACAGATACAGATAGCCAGCAACGGTATCAAACTGGCTAACGACGAAGATTTCGCTAAAAAGTGCGAAGAAGCCGGTCTTCACACCGTTTACCTTCAGTTCGACGGACTGGACGAGGAGAATTATATACAGGCCAGAGGCAGAGAGATGCTGGACGTTAAGAAAAAGGCGATAGAGAACTGCAGGAAAACCAAGCCTAACCCTCTTTCTACCGTTCTTGTGCCTACCATCGTGAAGACGGTCAACGACGACCAGGTCGGAGATATCCTCGATTTTGGGATCAAGAACAGGGACGTGGTGAGAGGTGTCAATTACCAGCCGGTGGCGTTCACCGGCCGTATAGAGAAGGAGGAGAGAGAGAAGCAGAGGTACACCTTATCAGACCTGGCTATAGATATCGAAGAACAGACCGGTTACCTCGATAAAAGCGATTTTTATCCCGTTCCTTTCGTGACGCCTATATCTCAGCTCGTCTCGGTAATCAAGGATGAACCCCAAGTGGCTTTCACATCTCATCCTCACTGCGGCCTCGCCTCTTATCTTGTCATAGCGGACGATGGCAAAGTCAGCCCTATAACCGATTTTGTCGACGTCGAAGGTCTGATGGGAGAGATGAAAAACAAAGCGGACGAGTGGGACACGTTCCTGAAAAAGACCGCTATAAAGTTGGGGTCGAAAGTGAAAACGAAGAAAGGGCGCGACAAAAGCATGTTGAAAAATTTCAAAAAGTATTTCGGAGACTACCTGAAAGAAGAAGAGCTCCCGGGCGGTCTGACCATAGGAGAGATAATGAAGAGTATACTGAGCGAAGGAGATAAAGACGCAGTAGGAAGATTCGCTTGGAGGACCATGTTCGTAGGTGGCATGCACTTCCAGGACGATTACAATTACGATATAGACAGGGTGAAAAGGTGCGTTATACATTACGCCACGCCGGACGGAAGGATAATCCCGTTCTGTGCCTATAACGGCGGTCCCACTTACAGAGAAGAGGTAGAGAAGAAATTTTCAGTTCCGTTGGATGAATGGAGGGAACGAAGATGAGCGTAGAAGTCGATATGGATAAGTGCATGCACTGCGG
>PWHU01000020.1 GCA_003555395.1 Thermoplasmata archaeon | reverse complement strand
GCATCTTTCACGACTATCATCGTATCTGTAACACAATATGCACATCGTGTTATATATGATTTTCTAAGGAACACGTAAACATTTTCACCGTATGACTCTTAGGAAACAGTTTTTTGAGAATCTAGAGAACAAAATTCCATTTCAACTATAGATACCAAAGCTTCAACTTTCAACACTCATCTCTTCAAGACTTTCTTTCATTTTCCTAACTCTCTCCTTGATATCATAATAGGATATATCACCTTCTGTCCTATTCTTCCGCAGGTAGCACTCGCATTGATAAAAATCAGGACCCAAAGAATGACATCTCCATCCATCACCCTCGTCTATATGCATACCCAAAACATGCCCACACGATACACAGACCAACTTATCTCTACTTTTCACCCTTTTCTTCCGCGTACTTCCTTAGCTTTTCTACGATCTCTTCCGGTGAAAGATCGTTTACCATCTCGGCCATCCCGTCATGTATGATCAAAAGGTTATATTCACTGGACAGTATGCATAGTGTCTCATCACTGATCTCATAGCTCTCGTTCCCTAAATCACGGGCCCGAGGCTCGTTTTTTATTATATCCTCTCCTTCTTCCTCCAAGAGACTGTTGATCTTTCTCAGTTTCTCTTGGTTTTCTATCTTCTTATCCTTTTCTACCATGTTATCATCTGCCTCATTACTAGTATAAGTCTACTAGCTTATATATTACTTATCCAACCAACATATATCACTCATTTGGTGAGCCATATCTATTTTGTATACAAACCGATCAGTCTTTTTGAGTATAGAGTTCGAACTAGATCAACAGCGGAACTAAATACGCCGACCATCCTTTAACTATCTTGCTCCCCTTTCTTTTTTATCTTCTGAATATTTCTTTAGCTTTTCTACGATCTCTTCCGGTGAGAGTTCGTTCACGTCTTCGATCTCCCCGTCGTGTATGATCCAAAAATTATACTCACCCACCAGTAGACACAAGGTTTCATCGGTAATTTTGTAGCTCCCGTCACCCAAATATCGCACACGGGGCTTAGTTTTTACTACTTTCATCCCCTCTTCATCTAAAAGATGATCGACATCTTTTAGTTTGTTTAGACTTTTCAAAGTATCTTTTTCCTTAAGCATGTTTATCACCTTCCTAAATATATACTATGGTCGTACTACCTTATATTAGTTTCTGTGAAATATATCATTCATTTCTCGATACCGACTCTAGCTTCCACGCCTTCTTTGTAAGGGTGCTTAACTTCCTTCATCTCGGTGACCAGGTCCGCCCGTTCTATCAGCTCTTCCGGCGCTTTCCTCCCGGTCAAGACCAGTTCAACCTTCTCAGGTCTTTCGTCTATCAGATGGAGAATCTTGTCCAGATCCAAGAGGCCGAAATGATGAGCCACACATATCTCGTCCGCTATGACAAGATCGTATTCACCGGAGATCATCATCTTCTTTATCTTTTGGATACCCTTTTCCGCTTCATCCACCTCTTCCTGCGGAGGTTCTTTTTCGAACTGAAATCTTCCGCTGCCGAACTGCTCTATATGGATATTATCTTTCATTTTTTTCAAAGTGATTTGTTCGCCGTAATCACCGGATTTCATGAACTGGCCCATGTATACTTTGAGATCCCTGCCGACAGCTCTTACAGCTAAACCGATAGCGGCAGTGGTCTTCCCCTTTCCATCGCCTGTGTAAACCTGGACCAACCCTTTCTTCAGTCGTCCCGTCAAAGTCTCACCTCATTTCAGATCCAACGGGCTGTAAATATGTACACTTCGTTTTAAAGTTTCACCTTCGAAGGCTCCAAAAGAGAATAGGATGCGAAAGTATAAATAGGCCACATCCGATATATTTGGTCGAAGATCGTAGAGAGGTGTGTATATATGCGAGATCACGTGATAGTTTTGGTAGTGGCGACGATGATCCTTTCGACTTTTATACCTATTGTTTCAGGAACTAGTGAAGATGTTGCTGGATCATCCACTATAGCACCCTATGAGGAATTTTATCTTTTTGTTGAGGCAGAAAACCCTGCGGCTCTGCCGTGGGGATGAATGCCACTTTCACTCACCCCTCTGATGAACACTTAAATACCTTGAGAGGTATGTTTAGGCAGAGGTTCCAGACACGGGCCTGCAGAAAGTTTGAAGAGACCGCTTTTGCAGGCAGGGGCCGATCATGAATTGACATGGTGTTGTGGCGCGGCCCTTTGAGCTGGAAGCGATGACCTGACCTCTGTGTTTAGGTAAAACAAAAGTCGGCGAGCGGAATGCAACTTCCGGGCTTGTGCAAGGAGTCAGTGGCTCCGTAGGAAGCCTCACCCTTCTAGGGTGAAGGAGGACGTCACCAACCTGACGATGAGAGTCTTCGTAGAGCTTTCGAGGATAAATATCTGCTAACATTCAATTATACCTACAGTATGGACTATGAGGTCGTTCCCGAAGATCTGGTCATCCTCTTATATGGAACCTGTAGTTCTTATCAGCACTACTCTATAACGATAGATAGACCAGATGATCAGGAGATCACGTTGGTGAACCTAGATGTAGATAGAACCCAACAGATAGACGAGACCCACTCTATCAGAAGATCAGGTCGCTCTCGTGAGAACATATATAACGAGATGCGCTCGATTTTGAGAAGACAGGAAGAGGATTGGACAGACCCGGGAGAAGGGGGTATGGTTAATCCCACTAAAGTCATATTCGGAGAAGTAAATGAAGATGTATTAGAAGATCCGGATCCTTTGAAAGGTGAATATGAGATCACGATTGAAATCCTCGGGGAAGACATGGAGATGGATTATGGCGAAAAAGAGACGAAGTTAGCTCTACTGAGCGAACACTCAGTATCGGAACCTAGAAATTTAGGATGTGAGTATGAAGAAGGCAAAGTGGAATTAGAATGGGATGAACCCGAGGAAAAGGAAGGCGGGATAAGAAAATACAATATCTACAGGGCGACTACCCTTGACAGGTATGAATATATAGGAAACGTTAGTGAGGATCGAACTGAATATGTGGACGAGCTTGAGAGGAGATCCGGTTTTTACCACGGGAGAGAGGGGGATATACTGTACTATAGAGTGGTCGCGATAAATGAAGACGATCATTATTATATGGTGAATAGCCGACATAAAAGAAACTATCATATTCATTACAGGCGGGAATCCACGTCGTTGGAAGAGGTGATCCATCTATCACCCGAAGAAACGGAAAAGAGCGACATGGCCTATAAATGGGTGCTGGATTATTCTAGTCTATCAGAAGAAGATTTTGAAGATAGAGTAGGTATGGATTCCGTCGAAATAAAAAAGATGGAAGGAGGCGATGTCTTCTTTTATGACATAAATAAAGTAGAGGAAGAGAACGGGATGAAGGTGTATGAATACGAGGGAGGATTCTTTTCTAAAGGGGAGGTCGATATGATCTTAGAGGACGGTGATGTATCCTCCGAGTTGAACATAGAGATGAAAAATAGCTGGTGCGGCTTTTCAGGTGAGATATGGGCGGAAGAAACATCAGGGCCAGGATATGAAGGACTGAAGATCGTCGAACAATCGATACATTCGGAAGGGAGAATTAGGGCCAGCTTAAACAACACTTTTGATTTTACATACGGAGGAAATGGAACGCACTGGCAAGTTTCTAGAGACCTCGATATAGGATGGACGCTCGACCTCCACCTCCACTACGAAGAGAACCAAAGTTGGGTCCTATCAAAAGAGAACACTTCGCCCATATCGGGTTTGGGACGGATATCCGATTATTCCGGCAGTATAGAAGCAAACGGTACTCTTCGTCAGGACAGCGACCGTATCGATGAGGTAAGATATAAGGAGAAGGATGTATCGAAAGAGATTTCTGGTGAAAGTCAGTATCTTTATGGCCTGTCCGCTCAAGGCGGTAGAGGAGCATTCAGCCCTTTAGTCGGTGCAGGCAATATAGGATATTTTCTAGCCTTGGATGAAGGCCTAAACGAATCTCTAGGAAGCATAGAGCGAGGCCGTAACGATCCTTTTGTGATCGGATTTTCTACCAATTGTCAAAGGGACGAATTTTCCACGGAAAAACTTTACAGATATCAATATATGGATCCTATGGCATTACCGGGGATGGGTTCTTTTCTTGGGACAGGCCTAAAAAGAGCGGATCTGGCCAATAGTCGGCATCTAGAGGTCATGGTGACACAGATCATCAGGTCGAAGATGGCCGAGATGGAAGAAGAACCCGAAGAAGGTTGGGAACAGTGGAGAGAGAACGTTACGGAGGAGATACACCGGACCATCGTCCTTGAGAACCCTTGGGGTATACAGCAGTATAACGGGATCTACAGATGGGATCATTATGTTTATGGCGGTCTCGTTATAGAGCCTCTAGGCTATTTTGCCTCAGAGCCTTTAAGTGAAGATGAGATCGACAGCTATCACGAAGATAGAGAAAAGTTCTTCGAAGATCAGATAGCGACAGAGGATGTTGAAGAGTATGACCGTGAGATCCTCTTGATCTTCATATCATTGCTGGCAGTCATATTGTTTGGCGTGCTTATCCATACTATAAATAAAGCAAAAGAACAAAACTGATTCGGGTAAAATCTAAATGCATAGTTGCGTATCACTAACGATATGAGCTACCTCGAAGACGAACTAGACCTCCGTTTGCTACGTTTCCTACTATCAGGGGACGGCGTTCATGTGAACGTGAGTGAATTAGCTCAAAAGATGGACGTTCATTGGGCCACCGCTAAGAAGAAACTCAACAGGCTCTACGATAAGAAATTGCTCAACCCTCCTCTATACCCATTCATCCAGCTATTCGACGAGTATCCTTTACTAGTTTTGGTCAAGGCGGACATGCCGAGAACCCAAGGCGTAAAAAACTTTTACAGGGATGATTCGCATATATTCGCGGCTTTTTCCTGCATGGAGGGCTTTTACAACACTTTTCTTATAGAATTCTTTGAAGGTTTGGAAGACTATCACTCATGGCGCAGCGAGATCGTCAAGGAGAACAAGATCCCGTCCAGAGGCGAAAGGACACCGGCACAATCTGAATTTTTCAGCAACAAATTGACATTCAAATATGAACCTAACTGTTTCATCCACAAGATCGTGAGGGAATTCGAAGATCAGGGTTTCGTGGAGTTGAACGGTATAAAGATAGAAGAAGACACTTTTCGCATACTGGAGAAGGTCATGAAAGGTGAAGGCATCCGGACCAATTATTCCTATATAGGTAGAGAGATAGGTGCCAACAGAAAAACGGTGAAGAGAAGGATAGATTCTCTTTTAGATAAAAACATCATAGATCGGCCGGCGTGTTATTTTCCGAACCTGTTGATCCCGCCGGGCTACAATCTGATCGTTACCATGATTGAGGCGCGATCGGATATAGACGAAGTAAAAACCTTTTTGGAACGAGACGATAACGTTCCCAGGGCCGTAGAGACCAGTACGGAGAGATACAACTTTCTTGTATTCTCTGCCTTCGAGAGTATAGAGGAGTTTTTCGAATGGGGTGAGAAACTAAACTCTGAGTTCCCTGACGCTATAGGAGCCATATCCAAGACCATATTATCTTCTAGGATGGTACACCTCATCGAGCCGCAGAAGGTCTCCTTGGGGTTCATCGAAAGGAGGTTATGGGATCTCAAGAGTTGAAAAGTTGAGAACTTTTGTAGGTTATCCTGCTCATCTTTTTTAAAACACCGACGTTCTGTTTTTAACTTTACAAAAAGATGTGACATATTTCCGTAAAATACGACCCACTTTACTCACTTTCAATAGCCTATTTTGTAAAAAGGTTTTTTATACTACCCACTTTCTCCCAAAATCACCTATAGGTGAAAATATGACGGAAGATGGTTATAACCCATATGAGATGGCCCAGGAACAGTTCGACAGGATAGCTGAAAAGTTAAATCTGGATGAGGGCTTAAAAGATCTGTTAAGAGAACCGATCAGGGAATATCATTTCAATCTACCCGTGAAGATGGACGACGGTAGTACTAAAGTTTTCAGGGCTTTCAGAGTTCAGCACAATGATGCTCTAGGGCCTTGTAAAGGTGGCATCAGATTCCATCCGGAAGAGACCGTTGACACCGTAAGGGCTTTAGCGATGTGGATGACATGGAAGACTGCTGTTGCGGACATCCCCCTCGGCGGTGGGAAAGGTGGAGTGATCTGTGATCCTCACGACCTTTCAGATAGAGAAGAGGAGAATATCTGTCGAGAGTACATAAGGGCGATAAACCAGAATATAGGTCCACTTCGAGACGTTCCGGCTCCCGACGTGATGACCAGCGCTCAGCACATGCTGTGGATGATGGACGAATATGAAACGATACAAGGAGAGAAATATCCCGGCGTGATCACAGGAAAACCCCAGGATATGGGTGGCTCTAAAGGTAGGACTGAGGCTACCGGTTACGGGGTTATCTACGTTTTGAGAGAACTCCTGAAAGAACTAGATAGAGATATAAAGGACACAGTAGCTTCTATCCAGGGTTTTGGAAACGTGGCCCAGTATGCCGCGGAACTCTTCATAGAATACGGTGGAACCGTTGTTTCCGTGTCCTGCTGGGATCAGGAAGATAAGAAAGCTTACAGTTATTACAAAGAAGACGGAATAGATCTTGAAGAACTCAGAAGCATAACCGATAGATTCGGTTCTATAGATAAAGAGAAGGCGAAAGAGAAAGGTTACGAAAGGTTACCGGGTGAAGATTGGTTGAAACACGAAGTCGACGTTTTGATACCTGCCGCTTTAGAAAACGCCATAACGGAAGATAATGTCGGCGAGATCCCCTCAGCGGTGGATATGATCGTTTCGGGTGCCAACGGCCCGATAACTCCTGAAGCCGACGAAGTCCTTGAAGATAGAGACATGATCGTGGTACCGGACTTCCTGGCTAATGCCGGCGGAGTCACGTGCAGCTACTTTGAACAGGTGCAGAGCAATCAGAACTACTACTGGCCTAAAGAGGAGGTTTTAGGGAAACTTGATAACAGCATGACAAGTGCCTTCTACGAAGTGTGGGACCTGGCACAGAGAAAGAACGTCAGGATGAGAGACGCCGCCTACATGATCGCGATCCAGAGGGTCGCTGAGGCTTGCGAAGCTAGAGGATGGGTATAACTTATAAATAATAGCGGTATACAGAGAATGTATACATGGATGAAAAGGTCAAAAAGATCGAGGAGGCCGTTCGAAGAGCAACAGGAAAATCCGTTGATCTTAGCGGTTTAGAAACTACTTCCAATGTATTGGAGGCATCACTCATCGGTGATGTTCTCTTTTTTTCAACTTCTTACGATTATTTTCTCGTGCAGGAAGAGGGCCGTTTAAACAAATTGGTCGAAGATAGATTCTCCATAGGGGATGTGAGACAGCCTCCAAAGATAGAACATGTCGAGACCGAAAAGCGGTGTAGAGATGTGTTGAATGAACGGGATATGGATATCCTTATGATCTTTGGCCAACCCATGAAAACCTCTTTTAAAAGATTTTTACATGATATAAAAAAGGAACATCCGGATATCCCCATAGTCTGGATAAGTAACGACGGTTTGGATTCTTTGGAAGATTTAAATGATTTAGAAGACATATTCACTTGGAACGGGGACGGCGAGATAATCTTGAGCATCATACAGTATTTAGAGGACAAGTTTCGCTTTTCTAAAGACGGTTTTGACCAAAGTACGCGGCCCATATTGCTCGTTGAAGATTCTAGGCAGTATTACTCCACCTATCTTACTCACATATATGGTCTGATATGGTCATATATGGATGAGATCTTACACGAGGGCTTAACGAAAGAGAAGCGGATAGAACGTTACATGAAGAGGCCGTTCGTTATCCATGCTGAAGATGTTGAAGAAGCCCGTGAGATATATAAAAATATGAACAGGGATCTTTTGTGCGTTATAACGGACAATCGTCTCCAAAAGGATCATGAAACAAAAGAAGATGCCGGTCTCGAATTCGCTAAATATATCAAAGAAGATTCTCCGGAGCTTCCAGTTCTCCTGCAGTCGTCGTCTTCGGTAGACCGAGATATTAGTACCTTGGGTATCGAATACGTGAACAAGAACGCTCCGGACTTGAATCGAAGTTTGATCGAATTTGTTAAGAAGAGATTGACTCCCACTGAACTGGATATCTCTAAAAACATCGGTCTTGAAGGAAAAAATGTTAGAACCGTCCGCGAACTGGAAGATGAGATCAAAAATTTCGATGATGACGAGATAAAAGAACTGGTGAAGGGACCCGAACTGATCAGATGGTTGAGGAATTTGACCGAATTAGACATGGCTGAAAAAATAGAGACCGTGGCGAAAAGCGGTGTCTCCTCAAGAAGAGTAAAAGAGGAAGTTATGGACTTACTCGAGGAGCACAGGTACGCCTCCTACAAAACGGCGGTCACTGACTTCAGGAGGGAAACCGAAGATTCCACGAGCAGGATAAATCGCATTGGCGACGGAGCTTTAGGAGGAAAGGCAAGAGGTCTCGCCTTCATCTCTAAGCTGTTCTCAAGATTTTTAAATAAAGATCTTTTCGAAGACCTCAGGATAACTGTTCCTAGGACGATAGTCCTTACCTCCGACGTTTTCGACAAGTTTTTGGAGGAAAACGCTATCATGGATTCTCGACTCCTCGAAAGGTCAGATGAGCGTATAGCTTCTAAATTCATCGAAGGCAGTCTGCCCGCTACGGTCATAGGTGACCTAAGGGCGTTCACACGGGACACGAGAAATCCACTCATAGTGCGATCTTCTGGCCTATTGGAGGACTCCATGACACGCCCCTTCGCCGGGGTTTACTCATCTATGTTCCTGCCCAACGAATCTTGGGAGACCAGCCTCAGGTTTAGAGAAGTATGCGACGCTATCAAGCACGTTTACGCGTCTACCTTTTTCAAAAACGCAAGGAACTATCTGAGATCCACTCCTAAGAATATGGGCGACGAAAAGATGTCCGTAATCCTTCAAGAGGTGGTGGGTAAAAAACACGGAAAATACTTCTACCCCACGATCTCCGGCGTAGCCAAATCTTACAACTATTATCCGTCGAAGGGCTGTAAACCGGAAGATGGGATCGTTTACCTCGCTTTAGGGTTAGGAAAAGAGATAGTTGAAGGCGGCCGCTCCTACTTCTTCTGCCCCGAATGTCCTAGATCACCCATGTTCGGCACCCCAAAGGACTTCATACCTTATTCTCAGACTGAATTTTACGCCCTCAACCTGGAATCAGTCTACAGGAGAGTGGAAAAAGACGAGGAGACTTCATTGACCAAACTCGATTTGAAGGAGGCTGAAAAACACGGAGTTTTGGACAAGATCGCTTCTACATATTCACCTAGAGACGATCGGCTTTATCCCGGTATGGGAAGAGAAGGTACTAGGATTGTGGATTTCGCCCCTATAATAGATCACAACCGCATCCCTCTTTCCGATGCCGTAAGACTTCTTCTAGAAGTTACAGAGATAGCTTTAGGTTATCCGGTGGAGATCGAATTTGCCGTTGAATTCGACGATAAAGGAAGATCAGCGGAACTAGTGGTGCTTCAGATAAGAAATATGATATCCAAAGAGATGTTCATGGACATAGATATAGAAGAATGTGACGAAGAGAAGATGGTCTGCCGCAGTGAAAAGGTATTGGGTAGTGGTATGGTCCGTGAAATAAAAGACGTGATTTACACGAAACCGGGTCAGTTCAAGATGAAGAACAGCGAAAGAGCAGCGAAAAAAATAAGCGAGATGAACAAAAAACTCATGGATGAAGGTAAAGAGTACATATTGATAGGTCCGGGAAGATGGGGAACCACGGACAAATGGATGGGGATACCCGTAAAGTGGGGTGATATCGCAGGTGCTAAAGTCATCGTGGAGCTCCCCGCTGAGGGCCGTGCTATAGAGCCGTCGCAGGGATCGCACTTCTTCCACGATATGATATCCTCTGAAACGTGTTACTTGGTTGTAGATGATAAGGGTGCGATAGATATGGGGTGGTTGGAAACTCAACACGTCGAGGATGAGGCCGACGAAGTCAAACACGTCCGCCTGAAAGAACCGGCGGAGGTGAGGGTAGACGGTAAGGAGGGTAAAGGAGTAATCATGAAAAAAGTACAAAAAGGAGCGGAGGCAAATGATGATATATGACTGACTCATTGACGTTGACTAAAGATGTAGAGGTGGGAACCGATGGATGACGAAAAGATAATGGAGTCTCTGCGAGATGAGGTAAGAAAAGAACAGTCAGTCCCTTCAGAAAAGGATCAGACCGACGAGTTAGAAGAAAGGATCAAAGAGTTGAACTGCTTTTACAGGATATCCGAGATTGTTAACGACGATTCTTTATCGCTTGACGAGGCAATGCGAGATATTGTAGAGATCCTTCCCCCCTCGTGGCAGTACGAGGAGATAGCTTCGGCTAGGATAAAGATAGGGGATAAAGAATATACTTCCGAGGATTTCGAAGAAACAGATTGGATGCAGATGAGCGACGTTAAGGCGAAAGGTGAAAAGATAGGAAAGATAGAAGTGGCTTATAATGAAGAGAGGCCGGAAAGAGACGAGGGCCCCTTTTTGAAAGAGGAGAGACGTTTGATAGATACTCTAGCGGAACTTTTGGGCCGTTTTGTCCAGGAGAAGACTTCCCTGGTTGAAAAATCAGCCGAAGAACCTGCGAGAGAAAGACAGGACTGGGAGGTCATCATAGATCTCCTGATGAAGACAGACCCGAGGACTCTTCTTAGGATGACCAGAAAGATGGTCTATCACCTTTACAGGTATGAGAACGAGAAGATCCAGGCTCTTTTGAACGACGTCTGCCCCGTTAATAACGGAGGAGGCGCTCCAAAATGGTGTGGGATAAACATGCCTAATCCTAAACACGACCTCGACTCTCTTCGAACGGTGCAAAAAGAAGTTTTCAACGTTGCAAAGGAGAACATGGAGCCGGAAGAGATATCTGATCTTTTCCACAAGTGGTTGAAAGAGGATAAAGCACGCCCTTTACTTTTATCATCCCAGAAAAGAGGTATACCTCTGGTAGAGATCACTGAGGAGCTGAATCGCTTCTTCAGAAAACCGGAATCTGAAAAGGCTTTAGCTGAAGAAGATCAGATGAGTATACGAACCCAACTGATACAGCGGTTCTTCACGGACAGATTAGAGTTTGTTAATGTGGCTAAAGAATACATCAAAGTTGATGATTACGAACCGCTGGTGAAGAAGATAATCGGTCCTGCAAGAGGCGCCGGTAAGCTCGGGGGCAAAGCTTCGGGTGCATATCTCGCCCAGAAAATACTTCAGGAGGAATTGAACGACGAGCTCACGGAATACATCTCTTGCCCGAAGACATGGTACATCACTTCGGATACCATGATAGATCTGATACATTACAACGACCTCGACGAACTGATCCACGTCAAATATTTGGATCCGGATGAGATAAGGCAGGAGGAGCCTTTTTTAGAGCAGTTGATGAAGAATGCGACCTTTCCTTCCGAGATAACTGAAGGTCTAAAAAAGATATTGAGAGAGCTTGAAGACAATCCGATCATCGTAAGATCTTCCAGCCTCTTGGAAGATAATTTCGGGGCGGCTTTTTCCGGTAAATACAAGAGCCTCTTTTTGCCCAATAAAGGTACCGAGAAGGAAAGATTAAGCGATCTGAAGAACGCCATAGCCGAGATATACGCATCCACTTTCTCTGCCGATCCCATAGAATATAGAAAGGAGAGGGGCCTACTCGATTTCGGTGAAGAGATGGGGATCATGGTGCAGGAAGTGGTAGGAAGGCAGGTGGGCGACTATTACCTTCCTACCTACGGCGGCGTAGCTTTCAGTAAGAACGAATTTCGATGGTCGCCTCGTATAGGTAGGGACGATGGGATAGTGAGGCTTGTTCCAGGACTCGCGACTAGAGCCGTGGATAGGATCGGCGGAGATTATCCTATCCTCGCATCACCTAACAGACCGAATCTTAGAGTCAACTCTACCGTGGAAGAACGGGTGAAATACTCTCCCCGATACATGGACGTTATAAACCTTCGAGAGAAAAGACTGGAAACCATTGACGCCGTAAAATTCCTTAAAGATCATGCGGATGAATATCCTGATCTGGAGAATGTCGTCTCTCTATACAAAAGTGGGGATCTGAAGACGCCTTCCGGCTTGATACTTAATCCGGAAAAGGAAGACATGGTTGTCACTTTTTCCAAGCTATTTGAAAAGACTGATTTTCTGAAGAAAATAAACAATATATTGAGCGTGCTCGAGGATAAGATAGGATATCCTGTTGACGTTGAGTTCGCATCCGACGGAGAGAAACTGTACATAGTTCAGTGTAGACCACAGAGTCAGACATTAGATCAAGAGAGAGTTAAGATACCGAGGGATATCAAGGATAAGAGGAAATTGTTCTCTGCGAACAGATATGTAACCACAGGATATATAGATAATATAGAGTACATCGTTTACGTGGTACCTGAGGGATATACGTCACTGAAAAGCAGGAAAAAGATGCAGCAAGTCGCTCAAATCGTGGGAGAACTCAACAAAAAACTGCCCAACAGAAAATTTATTCTTATCGGTCCCGGCAGATGGGGAAGTCGAGGCGACATCAAGCTGGGGGTTCCGGTCAAATACAGAGATATCCACAATACGGCACTGCTGGCGGAGGTGGCAAAAGAGAGGGGTGGATACGAACCCGAGCTTTCTTTTGGAACGCATTTCTTTCAGGATCTTGTAGAATCCGGTATTAAGTACTTACCGCTGTATCCGGAAGAAGAAGAGAACATATGGAAAGAAGAGATGTTCTTTAGGTCTGAAAATAAGTTGACGGAGTTCTTACCCCGGTATGAGGAATTCGAGGACGTGGTGAGAGTGATAGACGTTGGAGACATCAGTAAAGGCGGAACGCTCACAGTATGCATGGACGGCGAAGCCAACTGCGCTATGGCTTATCTGGAGCCCTCGGATCACTGGCAGTGGCGTATGAAAAAAGCCAAGCAGATGGGTAGACAATTGGATCCAGACACATACGGGATCAAGGAGTTATATGTTGTAGGCAGTACGAAGGAAGCTACTGCGGGACCCGAGAGCGACATAGACCTTATAGTACACTTCGAAGGGGGCGAAGAGAAAAGAGACAGGTTGAAAAACTTCTTCGATAGATGGGACCAGAGGATCATACGGGAAAACGAACGCAGGATAGGAAAACGCATGGACAATATCCTAGACGTGCATTTCATAACGGACGAGGATTTGAAAAAAGGTACGTCATGGTCCTCTCATATAACCTCTAGGCATAAATCCGCCAAGAAGATACCATTGAGCGAAAGCGATTAAGATCATGTATCTACATCTATCAGAGTTCTAACGGCATTTTCCGGTTCCTCCGTATCGAATCTGACCAAAGACAATCTTTTTCCGGAATGAACACCGGTGAAAGAAAAGGTGCCTCCTATTTTTTCTTTCCAGTTTCCGGTGAGATCCACCGTTTCGTGAACGTGCCCGTGAAGTGTTATGAAAGGCTCTTTCTGCTCGATGAACCTTTTCACGGCGATACTGCCCACGTGAACGTCCATAGGTGCGTGATCCACTTTTTTTCCGTCGAGGTCCGCTCTATCGAGTTGGGTCTCATAGGGCGGCGTGTGAAAAAGGTAGAGGGTCTTCTCTTGAGGTGAGTTTTTAGATAGTTCTTCTAGGTCTTCTTTTATTGTGGCGTACTTCATTTTGTAATCCGATACATCTACGGTTCTTGTGCCCTTTTCCGGCGATACTGCCCCAACTCCTACATACCTAGAGACGTCGTAACGTTCCCAATCTTTCAATCGAAAAGGAGTAGGAGGGACAAAATTGTAGCCTGTGACGTAAAATCCATCGAATCTTTCCGTTCGATCGTGTACATAGTGAAGAAGACCCTCCTTATCCATACTTTTCAAATATTTTTCATAGATTCTAGGGTCGTCGTTACCCATTATGATGAATATTTTTGTCTTATCCTCCAAAGAATCTTCTAGTTTGCGCAGTTCTTCCGATAAAAAATTGTCTAAAAACTCTTTAGGATCCTTAATCCTATTTACTCCTGAGGGCAGGATATCTCCTCCTATGAAAACTCCATCTGGTACTTCTTTTTCCATCATCTTGAACAATCTTTCGTACTTCTTTCTATCGCCGTGAAGATCAGAGGTGAACATGCACTTCAGAGTAGACACCAACCTATGATAACAAAGATTACGTTTTACTTTTACTTTACTATCGTTCGGTCGACATATAGAAAACACTGACGGACGTTTTGTATATCATGGGCAAAAAAGTAAAAAAAAGTTACCAACCTATGGTGCGAAATACTTAAATTGTAAAGAGAAAATCCTCGACCACTTGGTTAGAGAATAAAAAGGAGCATGATATGATGGCTTTAGATAAAGTGTATGAGCAGGTAGTGGAGAGAAACCCCGGCGAGGAAGAATTTCATCAAGCCGTTGAGGAAGTACTAGATTCTATAGAACCCGCGATGAAAAAACATCCTGAGTTTGCCGACGCCAAGATAGTCGAACGTCTGGTAGAACCTGAAAGACAGATAATATTTAGGGTTCCCTGGACCGATGATAATGGCGAAGTCCATGTTAACAGAGGATTCAGGGTTCAATTCAACAGCGCTATAGGTCCCTACAAGGGAGGTATAAGATTTCATCCTTCAGTTTACATAGGGATAATCAAATTCCTTGGATTCGAGCAGATATTCAAGAACGCACTTACGGGAATAGCCATGGGCGGAGGTAAAGGTGGATCCGATTTTGATCCTAAGGGTAAATCCGACGACGAAATAATGCGCTTCTGCCAGAATTTCATGAATGAACTTTACAGGCATATCGGACCGGACACCGACGTTCCCGCAGGCGATATTGGTGTTGGAGGTAGAGAAGTGGGATACATGTTCGGACAGTACAGAAAATTGCTCAACCGCTTTGAAGGCGTTTTCACCGGTAAGTCCCCGGAATGGGGCGGTTCGTTGGTGAGGCCGGAAGCTACTGGATATGGATTGGTATACTTGACTCAGGAGATGTTAGATACCGTTAACGAAGATTTGAAGGGCAAAGAAGTATTGATCTCCGGTTCCGGCAACGTGGCTTTACACGCTCTAGAAAAATGTAACGAACTTGGGGCTAAAGTTGTTACTCTATCAGATTCCGACGGAACAGTATATGATCCGGAAGGAATCTCCGGCGAGAAGAAAGATTACGTTTTCGACCTAAAACAGGTAAGACGTGGGAGGATCAGAGAATATGCGGAAGAATACGACGTGGAGTACGAAGACGACTGCAAGCCTTGGGGCTTCGACGCCGATATAGCCCTGCCTTCTGCAACCCAGAACGAGATAGAAGAGGAAGACGCACAGAAATTAGTTGACAACGACATAATCGCGGTTGGCGAAGGCGCGAACATGCCTTCTACACCAAAAGCTACCAAGGTGTTCCAGAAGAATGATATCCTGGTAGGTCCCGCCAAAGCTGCTAACGCCGGCGGAGTGTCCGTCAGCGGTCTCGAGATGGCACAGAACTCTCAGAGAGAGAGCTGGAGTTTCGATCAAGTCGATAAGAGGCTGCAGGGGATAATGCAGAATATCCACAAGACCTGTTACGAGACGTCAAAAAAATACGGTGACGAAGGGAACCTGATGTTAGGAGCGAACATTGCCGGCTTCGTAAAGGTAGCGAAGGCCATGCTGGATCAGGGCGTTATCTGATAAAAACCCCCTTACCCAAAACCCTTTTATTTGACTGTACCGAAGGATAATCGAAGTACACAAGTTCGGCCCCTATCGCCGAAAAAAAGTAGAAAAGAGGTATCATGTATATCAAGATAAGAATAACTTGGAGGATTCAAGATGAAATTAAGATGTGAATGCTGTGGCCATGAATGGAATGGAGCCGGGATAAACGAGTACTGTCCTGAATGTGGTGTTGAAGATAAGATAACGAAAGAGGACCCCGAACGGGATCTGGAGAGCGTACTGCGCCGCTATGATCCGGAAACGAGTTCTTTGATACCGATACTTCAGGACGCCCAAGAACGGTTCGGTTATCTTCCACGAGACGTGATAAAAGAGATAGCCGATTTTTTGCATCTTCCAGTCAGTAAAGTTTACGGCGTCGCCACTTTCTACGCTCAGTTCAGATTTGAACCTTTGGGTGATCACATGATAAGAATTTGCCATGGAACCGCGTGCCACGTTAAAGGCGCGGATAAGATAGGCGAGGCGGTGGAAAACAAGTTGGATGTAAAGACAGGAGAGACCACGGAAGACGGAACGTTCACGTTAGAAAGGGTCGCTTGTTTGGGGTGCTGTAGTCTAGCCCCAGTGATGATGATCGATGATACCGCTCACGGTAATTTGACCAGAGAAAAAGCGAAAGATATAATCGATAAGTACAGGGAGGGAGACGCATGACCACCGTAAAAGTCGGCTACGCCTCCTGCGGGATAGCCGCAGGTGCTAAAGAGATCTACGAGCTGTTAGAGGAGAATTTAGACAAAAAAGGGCTGGACATCCGACTTGAAAAGGTCGGCTGCATAGGTATGTGCCATAACGAGCCGATCGTTGAGATAGAAGACGAAGAAGGCACTCACACTTATGGTAACTTGGATGTGGAAGACGTGGATGGATTGATTGAAGATCATCTTGTTCAGAAAGTACCTTACGAGGAAAAACTGATCACCTCGCCTTCTGAAGAATACGACTACTTTGCAAAGCAGCAAAAAGTGGTCCTCCGGAACAGCGGGAAGATAGATCCCGAGAGTATAGATGAATACATAGAGAGGAAAGGTTACGAGGCTCTGAAGAAAGCTTTGAGTATGGACCCAGATGAGATAATAGAAACGATAAAGGAGAGTAACCTTCGGGGAAGAGGCGGCGCCGGATTTCCCACCGGATTAAAATGGCAGTTCGCTAAAGGTGCGGAGAGCGAAGAAAAGTACGTGATCTGTAATGCGGACGAAGGCGATCCAGGCGCGTTCATGGACCGCTCCGTTCTTGAAGGCGATCCTCACGCCGTTCTTGAGGGCATGATAATAGGTGCCTACGCTACAGGAGCCAGCAAAGGTTACATCTACTGCAGGGCAGAATATCCTATAGCGGTAAAGAGGTTAAATATAGGCATAAAAGAAGCGAGAGAAGAAGGTTTTCTGGGCGAAGATATTCTAGATAGCGGTTTTTCCTTCGATATTATCGTAAAAGAAGGTGCAGGAGCTTTCGTCTGTGGAGAAGAAACGGCTTTGATGCATTCCATAGAGGGAGAAAGAGGTATGCCCAGGCCGAGGCCCCCGTTCCCGGCACAAAAAGGACTCTTCGGAAAACCCACCAACATAAACAATGTCGAAACCTGGGCTAACGTACCGTGGATCCTCAGAAACGGCGCGGATAAATTCGCATCTATGGGTACCGAAGAGAGCGGCGGAACTAAAGTTTTCGCTTTAGCGGGCAAGATAAAGAGAGGCGGACTGGTCGAAGTTCCCATCGGCACCACTTTGAAAGAGGTCATATTCGATATAGGCGGCGGCATAGCTAATGAAAAGGAATTCAAGGCGGTGCAGCTGGGAGGACCTTCCGGCGGCTGTTTACCGAGTAAACATCTCGATACGCCTGTAGATTACGAAACTCTGACTGAAGCCGGCGCTATAATGGGTTCCGG
>PWHU01000118.1 GCA_003555395.1 Thermoplasmata archaeon | reverse complement strand
TGGTAGCGGTCGGGGGCGAGGCGATGGATGGAGGAAAAAATTTCGATGAAAAACAGGTTAATGAAGAAAACCTAGATTCCGCCGAAACAGTAATCTCTGATGATAAGTCTTCTTCCTCAGCTACTATCCAGGAAGAAACGACTCAGTTTGTCTCTAAATGGAATACCACATTGACAAGCGAAGGCTCAAGTGATGAAGATCAGATCCAATTGCCTTTGGAAGAAGACGGCACGTATGATTTTTATGTGGAGTGGGGCGATGGAACCAGCGATACTATAACGAAGTGGAATCAGCCAGAAGTCACGCATACTTATGAAGAGCCTGGCATTTATACTATTAACATCAGTGGAACGATCGAAGGATGGCGTTTCAACAATGAAGGTGACCGCTTGAAGATAATCGAAATATCATCGTGGGGACCACTGCAGTTAGGTGATTCTGGAGATTATTTTTACGGGTGTTCAAATATGGAGTTAACAGCGACTGATGAACCGGATTTAAGTGGGACCACTACTCTACGAAATACTTTCAGGTTGTGTGAAAATCTTGGGAGTAAGGGGTATATGAACGACTGGGACGTCTCCAACGTGAAGGATATGAGTTTTATGTTCTATCGTGCTTGGTCGTTTGACCAGGAGATTGGTGACTGGGACGTCTCCAATGTTAAAGACATGAGTTGCATGTTTCAATGGGCATGGTCTTTTGACCAGGATATAGGCGGTTGGGATGTATCGAATGTAAAGAGTATGAGTCATATGTTGTTTCTTGCTGAGGCATTCAATCAAGACATTGGCAATTGGGATGTATCGAATGTGACGAACACGGTGCATATGTTTACTCATGCTTATTCATTTAATCATGACATCGGTGACTGGGACGTCTCGAACGTTACAAATATGAGTCATATGTTTCGGCATACCTATTCTTTTGATCAAGACATAGGAGACTGGGACGTGTCTAACGTGACAAACATGGCTTGGATGTTCAACGGTGCCGAGTCATTCGACCAGGATATAGGCAGTTGGGACGTCTCGAGCGTGACTAACATGAGTAACATGTTCAATGGTACCTCGTCCTTTAACCAGGACATAGGTGATTGGAATGTCTCAAGTGTGACGAACATGTTTCGCATGTTCCTTGATGCTAGGTCGTTCGACCAGGATATAGGCAGTTGGGACGTCTCGAGCGTAACCGACATGAGAAGCATGTTCGAAGGTACGAAGTTGTCCTCAGAAAATTACGATTCATTGCTCACGGGCTGGTCGGAACTAGATTTACAGAATGATGTGACTTTCCACGGTGGAGATTCGCGATACAGCAGCGCAGCTGCAGATGCGAGGCAGTATATCATCGACGAGTTTGGATGGACTATCACAGATGGTGGGCAATTACCACCTGTATATTTCGATGTTACCGTGAACGATATATCCGCTGGTATATCTCCTGAAATATCTATTATTGAGGCCTATGATGATCAAGGCGATCAACTAGAAGGTGAGTATAGTGTTGCAATAGATATAAATGACGATGGAATAGTAGAGAATCTGACGTTCCAAGAGGGAGAAGCCACATACAGATGGGATGAAGAAATCAGAAAAGTTGGCAGATATTCCGTATATGTCACTATAAAGAATATTACCGTTTTTGAATATTTTTGGGTGGACCCGGCTGAAGTTCATACAGTAAGCATATCACCTTCCGAAGATCAAACGGTTACAGCGGGGACGGAATTGATGTTTTCCGCAGAAGCTTACGATGAGTATGACAATTTGATAACCAATGATGATATAGACTTTGATTGGCAGTACACAGACGAACAAGGTCTATTTGATGAGACAAAAGCTAGTGATTATGAGGTTACAGCCACTTATAACGAAGTAACATCAGAACCTACCACGGTGACTGTTGAACCAGCAGAGGTTTCTTACGTAGAGATAGATCCTGAGGAAGACCAAACGATAGAGGCTGGGGAAACAATAGACTTCAGTGCCTCGGCCTACGATGAATATGATAATCTGATAACGGATACCGATACTGATTTTATTTGGGAAAACACTGATGAAACAGGCTTGTTCGATAAGACTGAAGCTGGTGATTATGAGGTTACAGCCACCTACGACGACCTGACTTCGGAATCTACCACTGTGACGGTAACTGTGGAAGATGAAGAAGAAGAGGAGGGGCCTGGATTTACATCGACTCTACTGTTCCTAGCAATTATCATAGCAGTAGCGATTTACAAAAAGAAGGAACGGTGAAGTGCAACCAGGCTAGTAAAAGCAAATCCTTTTCTATTTTCTTTATCATTTATTGATGCGAATCAATGATGGTAGGTACGATCTATTTTCATAAGCAGATCTAAAAATACCTGCTTTCCTAAATTATTTAAACCTAGACATCGATATCATCTGCAATCTAAAAGAGGGAAATGAGATGATAAAGAAATTGTTAGTGGTCGCTATCACCCTCTCTCTGCTTATCAGCATGATGCTGGTAGTGGTCGGGGGCGAGGCGATGGATGGGGGAGAAGTTAGTGAAGAGCAGCATGTTGAAGAGAAGCAAGTTGAAACTGATAGAGAACCGACAGCTTATGTTGACCCAGAGGATAGCAAAACAGAAAGGTGTAGACCCAATAATGATATCAGTGGCATGGTTGACATATTGGAAGAGGCGTTCTTTAATGTTACTATAAATGGTTATGATAGCGAAGTAGTTGAAGAAGAAGATCAGATTGTCAATTATACTGTTGCTAATACAGGAGGAAATACAACTAATCAATCGATAGAGTTCTTTGTCTATGATGCTGAGGGAGAAATTCATAATGATACGGAAGAAAACGTGACCTTGGGGGGAGGTCAGTCTCATACTAGTACGTTCAGTTGGACGAGTACAAATCCAGGAAATTATGCTTTTGTGGTATCTTCAGAAGATGATAAAGAGGCTAGAAGCTTTGACGTATTAATAGGATCTTATTTCGAGGTCACTATTGATCAGGAAGTATCCGATACTGAAGGAGTCGAGGTAGAAGATATCTTTATAGTTACTGATATAGAGAATATCGGAGAAGAAGAGGAAATAGTAACTCAGACCATCGAGCTTTATCATGAAAACGGAACAATACTGGATCACCAAGACGTAACCTTGGGTCCCGGTCAAAATGAAAGAATTTATCTGATCTGGGAGACTGAATTGGGTGATGCTGGAAATTATACTCTCCAGGTGGTAAGCGAAGATGATGAAGATCAAATCATTGTCGAACTAGATCCGCCTCCAGATCTAAATTTCATCTCGGAAACCTGGTACATAGATGGCGATGAAATGGATCCAGAGAAAGGATTTGAATTAGAAGAAGGAGACGCTCTAACTTTCGAAGGTCAGATAAAAAATGAAGGCGGTGCTCCCATCTACAATGCTTTATTGGAGTATAAGTTCCCGGACGGCAGTGGAGACAGTGAACATATCGATGTAGAAGCGGATGAAACCGTGAATTTCATTGCCGAATGGAACGTCCGGGTTATTGAAGATCCGGAGATATCTATATGGGTTAATTCAACTGCAGAAGACGAAAGGACTCATGATGAAATCAGATATTTTGAAGATGATTTTGAAGATATCGAGCCTACGGTAATCCGTTTTGAGGATTTAGGCTACCCCGAACAAGAGATGATTGCAGGGGAAACTTATGTCTTCTTTGGAAGAGTGGTTAGAGACGAAGATGATAAGCCTCTCGCGGATATAGATGTCACTATCTCCATACAATCGAGTCCAGCTCTGATTAGTGAGAACGTTACTACCGATGAGAACGGGTATTTCGAAGTCTGGTTGCGGATCCCGGACGGAGCGGCTGGAGAATATACAGTAGAGTTTGAAGCTCATACTCATGAAGTGCAGAGCACTCAGGAATCGGTGACGGTGGAAGAAGATGACGGCATGACAGATAGGGTCAGAGAAATTCCGGGCTTTACATCGATAATTCTGTTGCTGGCTTCTATCATAGCTGTAGCCATCTATCACAAAAAAGACAAACGAACCTAGCCGAAGAAAATCCTTTATAATTTGCTATCGTTAAAAGTAGCAGGCTCCTGCATCTGCTTTACCTGCAGGTCTATAGGAGCGGCGTATATTTGGAGGCGATCGTGTGAGGATCATAAGAAGTTTGTTGGTTGGCTTCGTGGTGATACTGTTAGTTGCGAGTGTTTTTGGAACGTTGATAGGGACTGGAGTTA
>PWHU01000111.1 GCA_003555395.1 Thermoplasmata archaeon | reverse complement strand
GGAAGTTTGAAACCTCCATTCTCTTTGCTCTCTAATCTGAATCTTTCAGTTTCCTCTTCACCTTCCATCTCAACAGATATCTTTCCCCACAACTCCCTTTCAGTATTGTTCTTGAGATCAAAATATATCTCGTTCTTCTCACCCGAAAAAAGACGGTCTAATTCCTTCTGTCTATCGATTTCGACCGCGGGTTCTATCTTACCTCCAGTGTTCAGTTCGACTATTTTGTCATCGAAGCTCAAAACGGCATCGATAGTCTCGGAAATTTCATGAGTAGATTCATAAGTTTCGGCTTCTTTGTCTAAAACAAACTTGCGGGAAATTATCTTGCTTTCACCTTCATCGAGAGTTATAGAGGAGGGAAATTTCTCCTCAAAATTCAATCCTTTGAAGATGTCCACTTCGATATCTATCTCTTTCATCTCATCGGTCTCATTCACTATCTCCAAAACGTACCTGTTCTCGATACCCGTATACATACGGTGAGAATCTACTCTCGCACTGACTGCGATCTTTTCTTGCTCTATTTTCCTTCTGATCCCGGTGATACCGAAGCCGAATCTGTCGATATCGACCTCCATCCAGTCATTTTCTGACTCAAAACGGTATCGGTAGATGTTCATCCCATCGACGGTGAGATCGTTCGGTTCCTGTTTTATCTCTCTCTTCTGGTCTCCGTACCAGTCTTCGTGGATCTCGAACCATTCACTGGTCAGATCGTTCTTATGCAACAATGGTATGTAATCCTGCATGTAAACGTTGGTTTCTGGAACCCAAAACATACCTATCTTCTTGTAAAGAGGCATCGCGTTCAGATTACCGGACCAAGTGTGGAGATCCACCCTTTCAATGCCCTCTTCGATAGCTCTTTCTATGATCTTCAACAAGAGATGTTTACCGAATTTTTCTCCTTTGACTCTAGGGATAACGCCGAGAAGATCGACATAAGCGGCTTCAGGATCCCTCCAATGAGGTGTCAGATCACAGTATCCTACAGGAATCCCTTCTTCATCCAATGCGATAAAATTGACCAATGCTGAACTCTCGTCCAGCCAATCTCTTATCCTTTCTTCGTCGAAAGGGACGCCTCCTCCGAAACCTCCAGGGAAAGACTCTTTGAGCTCGTTGAACATGCTAGCTACGTCTTCAGCCATCGAGGAATCATACTCAACTATCTGTCCATCAAATCTTGTCAAACGATTCACCGTCTTTAAATTCAAAATAGTTAGTTGGTAATTAAACTTTAGTTTTGAACTGATGTATTCTTATTCTGCACAGTCAAAAAGTCAATCGGAATAATAGTACTCCCCAGAACTCTTCTGCTCCCTATCCTTCCTTGAACCGGGTTTGTTTATCCTAGGTCTTCCTGTATCAGGGTCTCTCCTGAAAGTGACTCCTAGATCTTTCAGGAATCTGTTCATCCCATCACGCATATTCATTGGTCGGCCTGCCACGCCGTGCTCTCCAGGAGACCCCTCAAAGACCTGTATCCGATCCGCTAAAAGGTCGATCATGTAGATGTCATGATCTATCACCAAAGCTGGTATACCTTTACTTTCGGAATGGCGTCTTATCGTTCTTATCGCTAGGGCACGCTGTTCTACATCTAAATGAGCGGAAGGTTCGTCCAACAAGTAAAGGTCGGGTTCTTCAGAAAGACAGGCAGCTATGGAAACGCGCTGTCTTTCACCTCCAGATAGATCATCAAGTTCCTGTTCTTTGATCTGATCCAATTGTAAAGGGGCGGCGACCTCAGACTCCCAATGCGAGGTCCCATAATCTTCAGCTTTGTCGCGAAGATGCTCCATCACTGTTAAAGAGCCTTCCAGTTCTATGTACTGTGGTTTATAAGAGATTTCAAGATCTTCATCTATACCTCCTTCATCAGGTTCGAGATTGCCGGAGATCAACTCAGCAAATGTCGTCTTACCTATACCGTTAGGGCCAACGACACCCAAAACCTCATTCTTGTAGATCTCGCCTTTCTCGATTCGTAGTGAAAAACCTCCTTCGCCGTACTGTTTAACCATCTCAGGATAAGAAACGACTGTTTCTCCACTGACAAAGCTCCTCGGCGAATGCTCCTCAAAACTTATAGAATCTGATCGTATCCTCATATTTTCGTTTTCTAGATAGCCCTCAAGATATTCGTTGATGCCTCTTTTAGTCGATTTAGGTGTGGTCACCACGCCGTAAACTCCGGGCTCACCGTACAAAACATGGATGTCATCTGCGATCATATCTAGGATAGCGAGGTCGTGTTCGATCACGAGGACAGACCTTCCTTCTTCAGAGAATTCTTTGATCAGTCTTGCCGCCTTCATCCTTTGGCCTACATCGAGATATGGGGTGATCTCATCTAAGAAATAAAAGTCAGCTTCACGAGAGAGGGCAGCCACCAAAGCGACTCGCTGAAGTTCTCCACCGGAAAGAGCATCGATCCTGCGTCTCTTCAGATCTTGAATGGATAATCTATCCATGAGTTCG
Organism: Thermoplasmata archaeon; assembly: GCA_003555395.1. Lineage (GTDB taxonomy): Archaea > Thermoplasmatota > Thermoplasmata > Halarchaeoplasmatales > Halarchaeoplasmataceae > Natronoplasma. The sequence goes on along the minus strand of PWHU01000111.1, from coordinate 1,747 downwards.
TCGAACACTCCACGCTCATCCACTTCAGCTAGAAGTTCGCCGACTCGACCATGAAACTTCTTAGGGATCTTATCTATAGACTGTGGTTTTTGAGCCACGGTGACTTCGCCCTTTCCCAAAGCCTCGAGAAAATTCTGAAGAGCTGTGCCACGAAAGTTCTCTTTTACCTTTTCAAATTCCGGCGGTTTCTCATGATCTCCAAGGTTTGGGTCGATGTCGCCCGACAATATCTTAAAAGCTGTGGTCTTACCGATACCATTTTGACCTAGAACGCCTATCACTTTTCCCGACTTAGGTGCGGGAAGACCATACAATTTGAAAGCGTTCTCTCCGTAACGGTGTATAGGTCTTTCGTCTAACTCAGATGCAAGATTTATAATCTTTATAGCGTCAAAAGGACATTTATGAACGCATATGCCGCACTTCTCTCCCAAGCATATCTCTTCCGAAATACGGACCTGTTCCGGCTTTCCCGCTAACTTTTCAGGCTCATCTGCTTCCTTTCGAAGGGTTATACAGGGCTTACCGGCCCGGTTCGGCGGACAATAATTTGCGCATTCGTAATTACAGCGCTCGGGCTGACATCTATCGAGATCTACCACCGCTAAGCTCTCTTCGGCCATCTTACACCCTCATATCTATTAATGAAATATCCATAGATAACAATATATAAACGTTCAAGAACTATAAAACTTGTACGTTCTTTCCCTGTGCTAATAATCGTACGATCTCGCCATCCTCGTCTCTGACCGGTCTGATCGAGAAATCGACTTCTACCTTTTCGTCATCCTTTCCTTTATGAGTCGCTCTAAATCGGACTATCTCTCCCTCAGAAGCTTTATCTATACTCTCTTTCAATCTCTCCTGATCTTTTTGGGTATGAGCCCACCAAGGCGTCTCCCAAAAATATTTTCCTCTAACATCCTCGTTAGAAAGCCCTAACAATTCAAGAGAAGACTCGTTCGCCTTGAGGAGTCTACCGTCGAGTTCTAATATCCCAATGTAAATATCCGGATCGTGGAATATGGAATCTAACAACATCTTGCTCTTTTTCAATTCTCTGAGAAGCTGTCTATTTTTTTCTTTCGTCCTGTGATGTGTGACTTCCTGTTCTATCGCCTGGGCCAAAATACTGTATTGATCTCTTGGATCTCCTCCTTTCTGTATATATCTGTCAGCTCCGAGATTCAAAGCTTTCATGGCTACCTCTTCTCTGCCTTTGCCAGTGAACATTATGAACGGGATATCGTTACTTTTTTCCTCTCTTATCCCTTCTAAAAATTCCAACCCGTTAGTGTCGGGCATCTGATAATCTGATACGATTACTTCTATATCTTTTTCATTTAGCAAACTGCAGGCTTTTTCAGGAGATATGGCTGTAATGACTTCGAGGTCCTGGTCCATCCTTTCTAAAAATATTTTAGACTGTTCCAATAGAGATCTCTCATCATCTACCAAAAGTGTCTTGATAGCCATGATCAGCCCTGATTATAACTCAGTTATATAGCTTCTTATATAAAGTAATGATGGTTTTTTATCAAATTATAATAAAAAAAACACTGTCCGTATCAAGTGGTAACCAAATCATTCACTCACTTACCTTTTACTACAGCTACTGTACATTCAGCCTCTTTCAAAACCTTTTCAGTCGTACTACCGAAGATCAGTTCTGAAAATCCTGAAGCGCCGTGGCTGCTCATGAATATCATATCGTTTTCTTTCGATTGATCGACTATCCTCTTGTATG